>JALGSS010000478.1 GCA_029821745.1 Candidatus Zipacnadia bacterium | reverse complement strand
GCGCTGCTCGTCTTGTCCCTCCACCTCGTCCGGCGCTTCCGTGGCGACGTGCCCATGCCGGATGCGACAGGCGCGGGCAAGTCATGGACCGAAGCGGCGCTCAGCCGGCGCTCCGTCGCGGTGCTGGGCTTGCTGATGGCCTGCTTCCTGCTAACGATGGCCGCTCTGGGACGACATGACCCGTCCTCGGAGTACGTCAAGGCGGCTGAAGAGGCCGCCGAGAAGGAAGCGCAGGAGGCCGCCCGCAACAACCCGGAGCTTAACCCGGCCTTGCGGGCCCAGGCTGGACAGATGCAAGTGCCCGGCATGCCCGCCGGGACGATGATGCCGATGGGAACTCAAGGCGCGACGCCCATGCAGGGGATGCAAGGCCCTGCCGGGCCCGCAGGCGCCCCGGGAATGCCCGGGCCACCCGGGCCCGCAGGGGCCTGCGGGCCCCCCGGGACCCGCTGGGCCGCCTGGACCGGCCGGCCCACCTGCGCCGCAGCCGACGCAGGGACCCGCGCCCATGCCTCAGCCGACCCCCGCAGGCCCCGCCAATCAGGGCACAGGGACGGGCGCAGCACCAGAGCCCCCGGGCCCCGCGCCCGGACTTCCAGGTGTCGGGCCCGGACTTCCAGGCCCCGGACCCGGCGCTGCAATCGCCTCTGTCTTGCCTCTCAAGGCCCCGAACCGCGAGGTCTTCGCCCGCAACTGGCCGGTCTTCCTCGGCCCCACTCGGGCTCGCGTGACCAAGGGAGACTACGCGACCTCCTGGGACGCGGAGAAGGAACAGGGGATCGCGTGGAAGACCGCGCTCGACATGCCCGGCAAGAACTCCCCCATCGTGTGGGAGGGTCGCGTTTTCCTCTCAGGGGCTGATGAGGCCGAGCGCTGGGTCTACTGCTACGACGCGGAAACCGGCGAGAAGCTGTGGGAGCAGCAGGTCAGTATCGAGCTGAGCGCGAGCGACGAGCCGCCGGAGGTCATGGACGACACCGGCTACGCCGCCCCGACCATGGCGACCAATGGTGAGCGCGTGTTCGCGATATTCGCCAACGGGGACGTTGCCGCGTTCGACATGGACGGCAAGCCGGTGTGGTCCAAGGCCCTGGGCACCCCCGACAGTATGTACGGGTACGCGTCATCTCTCGCAGTGCACGGTGAACTGGTGATCATCCAGCTTGACCAGGGATCGGACCCCGAGGATGGGCTGTCCGAGCTCCTTGCACTGAATGCGACAGACGGCAAGAAGGTCTGGTCCACGGAGCGTCCGGTGCCGAATTCGTGGAGCAGCCCCATCGTGGTCAATACCGGCGAGCGCGATGAGATTCTCACCTGTGCCGACCCCTATGTGATCTCCTACGATCCAGGAACGGGCAAGGAACTGTGGCGGACCGAATGCCTCGGCGGCGACGTCGCGCCGGTCCCGGCTTTCGCGGGCGGCCTTGTGTTCGTCGCCATGGACGGAGCGGGCCTGTTCGCCATCCGCCCCCCGAAACCCGGCGAGGGCACGGAGGGCAAGATCGAGTGGAGCGCCGACGACGGGCTCCCGGACACAACCAGCCCCGCCGTCAATGAGAGCTTCGTCTTCCTGGCCGACAGCTTCGGTCTCCTGACATGCTACAGCGCGAAAGCCGGCGAGAAGCTCTGGGAGCACGACTTCGAGAAGCAGTTCACTTCGTCGCCGGTAATCGCGGGGGACCTGGTCTACATCACGGACACCGAAGGCAGCACGTACATCTTCAAAGCGAGCGAGACCTTCGAATCCGTCGCGACCTGCAAGGTGGCGGACGACGTTCATGCGACGCCCGCCTTCGTGGGCGGCAACATATACGTGCGCGGAGAGACCCAACTATACTGTGTTGCGGGCTCGGCGGAGAATATCCCGCCGAGCGTTGACGGAACAGAGCAATGACTCCAGAATCCACACAACCAACCTGCAGCGGGGCGCCAGGCGTCCCCGCGATGGAGGCGCCGAGCTGCCCATGCGCAGCCGCCGGCGCCTTGACCACGCCTTCCGCCGACATCGACCTTGCCGTCGTTGATGAGGCCGTGGCACGCATCGGCACCAGTCAAGACGCGGTCATCCCGATCCTCCAGGCGCTCCAGACCGAGTACCGCTACCTCCCGGAGGCAGCCCTGCGTCGCGTCTGCGAAATCACCGAAATCACGCCGGCAGCCATCGTCGGCGTCTCCACCTTCTACTCGAAGTTCCGGCATGAGCCCGTCGGGCAGCATATCATCAGCGTGTGCCACGGCACTGCCTGCCACGTGAAGGGCGCCGGCCTCGTGTCCGAGGCGGTTGTCCGGCACCTGGGACTCGCAGAGGGTGCCGACACAAGCGAGGATGGCCTGTTCACCCTCGGCAAGGTTGACTGCCTGGGGTGCTGCACGTTGGCTCCAGTGGTCCAGATCGACGGGGTCACCTACGGCCACATCACTCCGGACGGCGTCCCCGAGATGGTCGCCGACTTCCTCCTGCACGGCGAGAACGGCAAGCCAAGCCTTCCCCTGGGGGCCCAACCGATCCCCGACGGTCTCGCGGAGATCCGCATCGGCGTCGGGTCGTGCTGCATCGCGGGCGGGAGCATGGATGTCCGCAACGCCCTGGAGGAGGCTGTGAAGGCCATCGGCGCCCCGGCGGTGGTGAAGCCGGTCGGCTGCGTGGGAATGTGCCATCGCACGCCCCTGGTCGAAGTCCATGCGCCCGGCGCAGAGCCTGCCGTATACGCGCGAGTTCAGGCAGATGACGCGGCGAGCATCGTCGAGCGACACTTCTCCCCGAGCGGCCTCGCCCGCAAGGTGAAGACTTCGCTCAACCACGCCCTCGACCGCCTCCTCACCGACGAAGCGTGGACGTCAGCCGACAGATTCTACCTGGACCTGGACGATGCGCCGGTGGTCCAATTCCTGTCGCCGCAAAGTCACCTGGCGACGGAGCTGTATGGCTCCATCAACCCGCTGGACCTGGATGATTTCCTCGAACACGACGGTTTCGCGGCGTTGCGGCGCTGCGTCAATGACCTGGAACCGGAAACAGTGATCGAGACGGTGGAGCAGTCGGGGCTCCGGGGTCGCGGAGGAGCGGGCTTCCCCACCGGACGCAAGTGGCGTTTCGTGCGAGAGGCAACCGGCGACACCAAGTACATTGTGTGCAACGGCGACGAGGGCGACCCCGGCGCATTCATGGACCGCATGCTACTCGAATCCTACCCGTTCCGCGTGCTGGAGGGGCTCGCAGTCGCCGCGTATGCGGTGGGTGCGAATGAGGGTGTGCTGTATATCCGCGCGGAGTACCCCCTGGCGGTGCGACGGGTCCGCGATGCCATCCAGAAGTGCGAGGACCGGGGCCTGCTGGGAGACGACATCTGCGGGAGCGGCTTCAGCCTGAAACTGCGAATCATGGAGGGCGCCGGCGCGTTCGTGTGCGGCGAGGAGACAGGGCTGATCGCGTCCCTGGAGGGTCGCCGCGGCAGCCCGAGACTGCGGCCACCGTTCCCCGCCGAGAGCGGACTGAACGGGAAGCCCACTTGCGTCAACAACGTGGAGACGCTCGCCCTGGTGCCGTGGATTCTGCGCCACGGTGCCGAGAAATTCGCCGAACTCGGGACCGATCACAGCAAGGGCACGAAGGTGTTCTCTCTCACCGGCAAGGTCCGGCGCGGCGGCCTCATCGAGGTGCCCATGGGCATCACGATTCGCGACATTGTGGAGCGGATCGGTGGCGGCGTCGAGGAGGGGCGCACCTTCAAAGCGGTGCAGATCGGCGGCCCCTCCGGCGGGTGCATTCCGGCCGAGCTCGCGCATATCCCCGTGGACTACGAGGCCCTGACCGAAGCCGGGGCCATCATGGGCTCCGGCGGCCTCGTGGTGATGGACGACCGGGACTGCATGGTCGACGTGGCCCGATACTTCCTCGAATTCACGCAACGGGAATCCTGCGGCAAATGCACCTTCTGTCGCGTGGGGACGCGCCGCATGCTCGACATTCTTGAGCGCATTTGCGAAGGCCGGGGGAAGCAGGGGGATCTGGAGGACCTGGAGGACCTCGCGCGGACGGTGAAGCAGGGAAGCCTGTGCGGGCTCGGACAGACAGCGCCGAACCCGGTCCTCTCGACGCTGAAGTACTTCCGTGAGGAGTATGAGGCCCACCTGGAAGGGCGCTGCCCGGCGGGCAAGTGCCGCGCGCTCATTACGTATCACGTCACCGATGAATGCATCGGCTGCACGAAATGCGCCCAGCAGTGTCCGGCCGACGCCATACCCATGGCGCCCTACGAGAAGCACGAGATCGATCCTGAGAAGTGCATCCGCTGCGACACGTGCCGCCAGCTATGCCCCGTGGACGCCATCGAGATCGAGTGACCCGGCGCCGGCGCCCAATGGAGCGCTTCCAGATACAGGCCGATCCCGTCAAATGGTTAGGTGAGGCATGCCGGTAATCACGATCGACGGTCGGCAGGTTGAGGTCGAGGACGGCGCCACGGTCCTCGACGCCGCCAGGAGGCTGGGCATCGAGATTCCCACGCTCTGCTTTCGTGAGGGGTGTCGGCCCGAGACTTCCTGCCTGGTCTGTGTGGTCAGGATCAACGGTGCGGAGCGACTGCGGCCCGCGTGTGCAACCAAGGCCACCGACGGAATGGTCGTCCAGAGCGAGACGCCCGAGATCATCGCAGCGCGGCGGATGGCCCTCGAGCTGCTGCTCAGCGATCACCTCGGCGACTGCGTGGGGCCCTGCCAGAGCAT
>JALGSS010000477.1 GCA_029821745.1 Candidatus Zipacnadia bacterium | reverse complement strand
TCCGCGCCGACGTCGGACTGCAGGGCATCGACCGCGTAAGAGACGAAAGCCTCGAAGAGATCGCCTCGGCGAGTCGCCGCTTCGAGGCGCTGAGTCTCCTCCGGTGTGGTAGGGCGCTCAGGGAAGGGCACGCCGGCGCGCTGGGACAGGTTGCGGACCGCGTCGACGAACGCGGGGCCGCGCGGGGTCTGCTCGCCGGAGACGTAGGAGAGCCAGGGGATGAAGGCGCCGCCGTGGATCTTGAAGCCGAAAGGGGTGTCCTCGTACGCCTGGACGCGATCGGGCCGCGGGCTCCCAGGGAGCGCGCGCGTGGTCTCCTCGGCCGTGGCCTGCCAGAGTTGGCCTTTGCGCTGAAAACGGAATTCGGGGAAAGCGGCGTCAAGCCTGAGCCAGAGGGCAGGGAAGAGGTCGGTCTCGATAAACTGCCCCAGGTCCGTAGGTACGAAACGTTCCCGTTGCAAGTATAAACACCCTTTCGGACGTTGATGACCTCAATGACTGTGATGAATGGCAGCGATAGTTGCATTGTGCGCCGTGGGTGTTTCATAGGGCCGGCAGGGCATTTTCAAGGGCGAGGCCTCCGTGGGGCCCAGGTAGCGCGTCGGTGACGACGCGCTCGGCACCCCACGGCTAGTGTTCGTTTGGCATCAGAACCGATACTGTGCGCTGGAGGGCCTTTGTCTCTAGCTGCGGGGTAGCGAGACCGGTACCCGGTCTCTATGAGCGGGGCCCCGCAGGCCCTGGGTCGGTTTGCACGGGGCCCCGTCGCACACACCGCGACACCCCGTGCCCATGAACCCGGCTATGGAACTTGTCCGCTACTTGTACCGCTCTTCGCCGAGCTCCTGCTCCCGCAGGCCTCCGTGGGGCCCAGGTAGCGCGTCGGTGACGACGCGCTCGGCACCCCACAGCTAATGTACGTTTGGCAGCAGAACCGACGAGCGCTCTCACCGGGCGCAGTATAGTCGATCTGGGGGGCAATGGCAACCTTGATGATAATGGCCGTAACGTTCCCGTTAACATCAAGGTGGACCACAATCGATTCAGTCGAGGGAGAGGGGAGAGGAGATGCGTCCTTGAAGCAGACTGCGGGAGCGTCGGCAAGCGGCGATGGCTGCGCGTTCAACGTTCTTTACATGTTCTATAGGCTATTCAAAGTTGACTTTAGCACAATGTCTGGTTATACTTTGGTCCATGTGGGTCTCTGGGGGTGCCGCCTTGGAGGCTATCACGGAGTAAGAAAGACCCTGGCTCAGGTTGCGATCCCGGCGCTTCAAAGCACAACGAATGGCGTCACAGCGAGGTTCGCGCATGAGTGTCCGGCGAGTTCATGGCGCGAAGCGTTGGGGATAACGATATAGAGGCGATTGACTTCGGTACCACTGCACGCATTTTCGTGGGGGCAGGAAAGTGCGCATGTGTGGCGCGTTGTCTGTCTTTGAATTGACTGTGTGTTTGGGTCGGGTCGTTGAGTGGTCCGGCCCGAGCATTCGCGCGAGTCGGATCGCGTGGGGCGCTGTTTCTGTGCCTGCTTGAGTTGTTTAGCTCAGGCGGGCATTGTTGGTTCTGGGGGCGTGGGAACCTGGGCACCGTGGCCGGCTGTCTGAAGCGCAGCGGGTTACGAATCGACAAAGGGGGAACCTGGCCGCCGATTGGGGGTCGTGGGTCTTGCTCATGACGGAGCAGAGTGTGCCGGCATTCGGCACCTGTGGAATTCGCGGGATAGTCGGCGAATCGATTACCGACGAGGTGGTCGAGCGCGTGGGCGGTGCTGTTGCCCGGCACCTGGGGCCCTTCAGGCGAGTCTGCGTGGGCCGCGATACGCGGCGCAGCAGCCCCGACCTCGAGGGTAAACTGGTCGAGGGCCTATGTGGGCACGGGTTGGACGTCACACGGCTTGGCATGGTGCACTCGCCCGGGCTGTACTTGCTCACCCGCGAGTTGCGGGCAGACCTGGGCATTATGGTCACCGCCAGCCACAATCCCCCGGAGTACAACGGCTTCAAGTTCTGCAATTCTGCCGGCATGTGCGCGGATCAGGACGCCCTGGAGAAAGGGTACCACGATCCGCCAAGCTTCGAGGGCGTCTTCCCGGGACGCATCGACGAGATCTCCGGCATCGACGTGCTGTTTGCCTGGCTAAGGGATAGTTGTCCCGCGCCGTTGAAGCCTCAGAAGTTGGTGGTCGACTGCGCGTGCGGTCCGGTGAGCGAACTACTCCCTGAACTGCTGTCCGAGCAAGGGCACGAGATCGTCACCTGCAACTGCGCGCTGGACATTGAGCAGTGCGACCGCGACCCGGAGCCGATGCCCTCAACTCTGGAGAAGACCGTTGCCCTTGTTCGCGAGACCGGGGCCGACGGCGGAATCTGCTTGGACGGCGACGGTGACCGCGTGGTATTCCTGGACCGTGAAGGGTGCATCGGCTTCCAGCGCGCCAACGCGATCATGAGCAAGATCGCATTGGAGCAGTTTGGTGGGGGAGAGGTGGTCGGGTCCGTGGAGACGGGGCGGTATGTTGAGGAGGCGGTGATCCGCGCCGGGGGCAAGCTCTGGCGCACGATCGTGGGAGACATCAACATTGCCCGCGAGGTCAGAAAACGGCAAGCGGTGATCGGAGTGGAGGAGTGCGGGCACTACATTCTGCCCAAGATGGGCTACTTCTCCTCAACCATCTACGCCAGTACGTTCCTCCTGGCAAATCGGGACATCAACACGATCCGCGATGAGTTGGCCTTCATCCCGGAGTTCTTCGCGACCGAGAAGCGCATAGACTGCCCCGAAGAGAAGAAGCGGGACGTGATGGCTGCCGTGACGCAGCGGATGCTGGACATGGACGGACGGCCGACGAGGATTGACGGCATGCGGATGGACTGGGATGATGGATGGCTGTTGGTACGCCCCAGCGGCACCTCGCCGTACATGAAAGTGAACGCCGAGGCAATCAGCCCGCGGCGCCTGGAAGAACTCACACGGATCGGGCTGTCACTTGTTGAGGAGGCCATAGCATGAAAGCAGTGATCCTCGCCGCCGGGACCGGCAAGCGGGTTTTCCCCCTGGCAGTCACGAAGCCCAAGCCCATGTTCAAGCTGTTGGGGAAACCATTGATGGAGTACGTGATTGAGGAGCTTGCCGCGGCGGAGGTGCACGAGGCAATCTGTGTTGTAGGGCACAACTCCGAGCAAATCATCGAGTACTTCGGCCTGCAGAAGCATGGTGTGTCCATTCAGTATGTCACTCAGGAAGACGCGAAGGGGATGGCTGACGCTCTGCTGACCACGCGAGACGCGTTGCAGGGGCAGAAGTTTCTGGTGGTCAACGGAGATGACGTGTTCGACCCGGGTCTGGTCAAGAAGATGTTGCCTGTGGCGATCAACTCGGATGCGGTTTTCGCCTGCCAGCCGGTGGAAGAAACCTGGAAGTTCGGGATATTGAGCCTCGAAGGCGACCGGGTAACCGGTATCGTCGAGAAGCCAGACCAGGGGCAGGAGCCCTCGAAGAACGCGGTCATCGGCGTGTACATGCTCTCCCCGGATATCTTCGAGTACATCGAGAAATGCCCACCGGGAGACGAGCAGTACGAGCAGGCGATCCAGGCGATGATCCAGGACGGCAAGGACGTGCGGGCCGTGGAGTATGACAATTTCTTCGGCTCGTATAAGCTGCCGTGGGACCTGCTGCGGCTCAACGAGCACTTCCTGAGCAAGCAGGACGCCTACATTGCTCCGAGCGCGCAGATCTCGGAGCACTCGGTCATAAAGGGTGACAACGTATACATTGGTGAAAACGTCCGCGTTTTCGAGCATTCCGTCATCCACGGCCCCTGCTATATCGGGCCGGGCGCGGTGATCGGGAATAACTCGCTGATCCGGGCTTCGACCTCGATCGGCGCCGGCTCAGTCATTGGGTACGCGACGGAGGTCAAGTACTCGATCATCGGCGAGAACTGTTGGACTCATTCCTCGTATGTCGGCGACTCGGTCATCGGCGACGGCTGCAATCTCGGCGCGGGAACCATCACCGCCAATTACCGGTTCGACGAAGGGAACGTTCAAGTGGAGGTGCTGGGGAAGGGGAAGATGGATTCGGGCCAGGAGAAGCTCGGGGCCATCATGGCGGACCACTGCAAGACCGGCAGCAATGCGACCCTGATGCCGGGGATCAAGATCGGGCCGCACTCATTGGTGGGACCGGGGGTCTTGCTGTACACTGACCTGGAGCCCAACAAGATCGCGTTGCAGAGCAAGCAAGTGCTGGAGATTCGGGACAACACCTCCGGCTTCGACACCAAGCGACGGGAAGAGCTCAAGGCGAAGCTGCTCAATTACCCACAGAAGCGCTGACGAGGGACGCACCGGGAGCGTGGCACTGGGGGCTTTCCCGAAATCACGTACGATCCATACGAGAGACTTGACGGTCGGGCTTGCGTCAAGGGGGCTATTATGGCAGAGGAACGGACCTATCTGGTAACAGGTGCGGCCGGTTTTATTGGCTCGCATCTTAGCGAGGGCCTGCTGGAGGCCGGGCATCGTGTCGTGGGAATTGACTGCTTCGATCCCTACTACGATCCCCTACTCAAGAGGGCCAATGCCGCCGGGCTGCGTGAGCATCCGAATTTCACGCTCGTCGAGGGCGATATCCGGGACACCGACACGCTGTCAATGTGCTTCCAGAAGCACAAGATCAATGTGGTGGCGCATCTGGCCGCCCGTGCCGGCGTGCGCAGTTCCGTGGAAGATCCACTGTTCTACACTCAGAACAACGTGTTCGGCACGGTGAATCTGCTCCAGGCCGCGGTGGAACGCGGGGTGGAGCGGTTCGTGTTCGGCTCGTCTTCCTCGGTGTACGGGGCAACGAATGAGGTGCCGTTCTCGGAAGACCAGCGGATCATGACGCCCGCTTCGCCCTACGCGGCGTCCAAGGTATTCTTCACGGTATTCGGACCGCGCCAGCGCCCCGATCTCGCCATCAACAAGTTCACCCGATTGATGCTCGCCGACAAGCCGCTCCCGGTCTACGGAGACGGCAGCGCGAGCCGTGATTTCACGTTTGTCGGGGACATTGTGCGAGGAATCATGGCCGCCGGGGAGCGCCCGGAGTTGGCCTCGCCGGACACTTTCGAGGTCATCAACCTGGGCAGCGACACCCCATTTACGGTGATGGATATCGTGCGGGCGCTGGAGCTGCTACTGGGGATCAAGGCGAAGATTGAGTGGCAGCCGCTTTGCCCGGGGGATGTGCCACGGACCTGGGCGAATATCGACAAGGCCCGCCGGGTTTTGGACTGGGAGCCGAAGACGAAGATGGCCGACGGCCTGCGCGCTTTCATCCAATGGTGCCGCCAGCAA
>JALGSS010000476.1 GCA_029821745.1 Candidatus Zipacnadia bacterium | reverse complement strand
TCTGCCAGCGTCTGTGTCGTCCCGCAGCCACCTTTCCTCGCAAGGCAACGTAGGCGTACATGAGTTCCTTGGTGAAGAACTCGGCCCCGTAAATCGGCTGACCCTTGAACACGCCCGTCTCGTAACCCGCGCAACACAGGTCCATGCTCAGGGCGCAGTGCTCGACGAGGTCGTCGCACCGCCCCGCCCCGATGAGAAGGCCCAGCGCTCCGACGAAACGCGCCGTTGTGGTGGCGGGCTCGTCTCCGACGGTCTGGTCCATAATCAGCCCGTCGCCGCGCTGCCACGGAATCGCCGCGCGGGCAATGGTCTCGGCGAGGTCCAGGTAGGTGTCGCGCGTCAGGCCCGTCGGTTGTGTCGGCGCTGCAAGTGTCTCGAGCCACGCACGCACATCCGGGTCATCGGACGCGATGCGCTGTCGCAGGTTGTCCATGGGCATGGCCTCCCGCAATGCGTTGCCGACTCTTCGCCTCGCGGGCCGACGGACCTTCGCTCAGCTCGCCGGGCGCTTGCCCCACAGTTTTAGCACCCGGTCGGCATCACTCACTCCATCGAACAGGAAATCTGGGTAGCGTGGCAATTCGGCCTCACTGCCGAGCTCGCACCACCCAAGGTCGGGGGCCGCGCCGCTGAAGGGCAGACCCACATCCACCCCGGCATCGATTGCCGGGGTGCCCGGTGCGAGGAAATACAGGCGCTGCTCTACGCCTGCGAGTCCGGGGTCCGCAGCCAAACTGTCCCGGCCCGTGCCATACTTCGCCGCGAAGCTGTCGAGGGTGAAACTACCGTCCACCGTCCGGATCAACTCCCCGGGCGCGAAGAACACGTGGGGCTTCTTCCGGTCTCCCGCATGCCGGTAGAGATTGTGGCTCAGGCTCGCGCCGATGCCGGACGGGCCGCAGCGGATGAAATGCAGACTGGGGTGCGCGATCGTCGGGTCTAAGGTCGCGATGATGTTGTTCTTCATCTCCAGGCCTGTCGAACGCTGGCTGACCCGCACCGCCGTCCGCTGCCGGCTGTTGATGACCGTGTTGTTGAGCACCTGCGTGTCCCTGGCATCGATCTCCAGACCCGGGTAGGCGTTCTCGTAGACGAGGTTCTGGATGACACGGGTCCCACCGGTCGCGCCCTCCTGCTCGTTCCCGCTCACCTGAATTCCTGACCGCGCGTTCTCGAAGCAGATGTTACGCTGGATCAGAATGTGGTCTGAATCGTGCCCGACGATGATCCCCGGGTTGCCGTTCCGGTAGCAGATGTTCTCCCGGATGATGTGGTGGTCGCCGGAGGTGATATCGATGGATTCCTCGGGGCACAGACCGATCACGTTGCGCTCGATGATGTTGTGATCTCCGGTGATCCCCTGACGTACGCCCTGTGCATCCCGCCCGCCCGAGTGACAGGTGATGCCGTCATTGCTGGCGCACTTCATGATGGTGCAGTCGGCCACACGGCACCGCGTCGCCCCGCTGCTGATGAACACCCCGCAGTTGACGTTCTCGTACAGGAAGCACCTCAGCAGGCTCACGCGCGTGGAATCCCGGTGGATCGACACATTCGGGTTGCCGTACAGGCCGACGAACAGGGATGCGCAATCAGCGATGGTGATATCGTGGGACCTCACCACGCCGATGTGGCGGCAATTGCCGAACAGGAAGCTGAGGTTCTCGATCTCAATCCAGGCGCGATCACTGAGGTCGAGGATCTGGTCGATGACCGGGACCTCGAGCCGGTGCTTCGCGGGAGAGCCCCCGTCCGAGGTGATCACGTGGAGCAGTGAATCCGCTTCGTCGAAGAAGAAGTGCCCGCGCTCGGTGGGCATCCCCTTGTCCCTTGTGAGGCGTACCGGCAGATCGCCGTCATACTCGAACACGCTGAAGGGCTTCTTGCGCCCGATGAACCCCTCGGGGGCCATGCGCGCAGTGAACACTTCGCCGGGGCCGGCCTCCCACCCGTCCAGCACGATCGAACCGAGTATCTCCGGCTTCGCGCCGTCGCCGAAGGCCGTCACGCGGATGGGCCTGCCCTCCGCGCCACTCCCCCGCAGACGCAATGGGCCCCGGAAGGTGCATCCCCGCTTCAGGCAAACCACATCGCCCGCGTTGAGAGAGACCTTCGCCAGGCGGTCGAGCGACTTCATCGCCTGCGCCGGATCGGCGCCCGTGTTGTCATCGGATCCATTGTCGCCGTCGAGGTAGTAATCGGCGGCCCAGCCCACCCACACAAGCGCAAGCGCGCAGGCAACGACGAGTATGTTCCGCATCCGCTCTGAGCTCCTCACCCAGTAGTCTGGTCTCGGTACTGGAGTTGCTCTCTGGGGAGAGATTCTCCCGCCGGCCGTCGTGAACCTGCAACAGTCGGAGGAGTGCGAGGCCCGGCGGGGAACTGGTGACTCATTCAGGCTATCACGAGTCTCAGCCGAGGTGTCGCCATGGGCAAACACATGCTGACCGTGACGCTGCTTTCGCTGTGCGCCGCCGTGCTCGCCCAGGACCCGGTCGTCTGGGTCGCATCGCCGTGGGAGCACGTTCTCAAGAGCACGCCGCCCGGCGCCGGCAGGTCCGTCGAGATCGAGGCCGCGGCGAACGAGTACGAGCCGCTGCGTGTCATCGTCCATGCGGGGGCTGAGGCCCTCCAGGACGTGAACGTGGTCGCCGGCGATCTGACAGGTCCGGCGGGAACCATTGACGCCTCCAACATCGCCTTGTTCCGCGAACATTACATCAACATCTTCGAGCCCAGTCGCCGCTCCAAGGCACCGACGGGCTGGTATCCCGATGCGCTGGTACCCTTCGTGAGTCCCGTCGACGGTTCGGCAGTTTCGGGCGCCACGTATGGCGGCGCTCCCTTCGATGTCGAGGCGAACTCCAACCAGGGCGTCTGGGCGGATGTGTATATCCCCCGGGACATCGCAGCCGGTGAGTACAGCGGCGAGATTACAGTGACCGCGGGAGGCCAGGCCATCGGCACCGTTCCAGTGACTCTCACCGTCTGGGGGTTCTCACTGCCCGACACCATCGCCATGCAGTCCAACTTCGGCGGCCTGGGAAGCCGAGTAGCCAAAGGGCATGACATGGACCCCGGCTCGCCTGAGTTCGTGGCCGTCGAGGACCGCTACATCGACACGATGCTGAAGCACCGGTGCATCCCAAGTTCCCTGGGCAATGTCTGGCCCAAGTGGGACCCGGAGACAGGCATCGACGACAGCGAGACGGGCGAGCGCCTGCGCGGGCTGGTCGAGGACCGACACGTGAACGCCCTGAGGCTCCCGTTCAGCTACCGGAGTGAACCGGAGAAGTGCAAGGCATACCTCAAGGACCTCGCCGCGTACCTGCGGGAGAAGGGTTGGCTCGACCTGGCGTACATTTACATGCGCGACGAGCCGAACAACGCCGAGCAATACGAGACCGTGCGGCAGCAGGGCGCGCTGATCGAGGCCGGCGACCCGGACATCTCCCGCATGTGCACGGAGCAGACCATCACGTCGAACCCCGAGTGGGGCGACCTGTACGGCGCGGTGGACATCTGGTGCCCTCTGTGGGGGCTGTGGGATGAGGAAACGGCGCGTCAGCGTCAAGCTCTCGGGGAGCGAATGTGGAGCTACACCGCCCTGTGCCAGTGCAGCGACCAGAACCCCTACTGGGAGATTGACTTCGCGCCGGTGACCTTCCGCGCACCCTTCTGGGTGAGTTGGCGCTACGACATTGAGGGGTTCCTGTACTGGTCAAGCGTCTACTGGCCGGCGGACCACGACCCGTGGGTGAACCCCCACTTCCGGGATCAGTACTGGGGAGAAGGCATGTTGCTGTACCCGGGCGCCCCGGCGGGCATTGACGGCCCGGTGACATCGATACGCCTGAAGCTGGTGCGCGAGGCGATGGAGGACTTCGAGTACATGACTCTCGCGGCGGCTCAGGATGAACAGAAGGTCGACGAGATCGTCGACGGGATCGCCCGGTCCTTCACGGATTGGTCTCGCGATCCTGCCGGCTACGCCGATGCCCGCAGGCAACTCGCGGGGATGATCGCGCAATAGCCTTAACCGCAGGGGCGTGTGTGTCTCTCGACCGCCCGCCCCTGCGACAGTTGACTCACTGGTGTAGAGCGGGCAGGTCAAAGGCGTCGACGAATGCTCTGCACCAACTCGTCCCAGCAGGCCGTCAGGGCCTCGCGAAGCCCCGGATCAGACGAGACGATGACAGCCGTCGCGACGCCCAGGTCGCCGATCTCAAGCACGCCGTCTTTCAGCGCGCATGATCGCACGCCCTTACTGTCGACGAGAACGGCGTCGGCCCCGGTCAGCCACGCGGGGAT
>JALGSS010000023.1 GCA_029821745.1 Candidatus Zipacnadia bacterium | reverse complement strand
GCGGCGGCCCATCATGGTAGCGACTCCAAAGCTCGGCATGGCTCCGAACTCGGATTCCCGCTTCGTCACCTCACGCCCTTCATCAGACACGACTTTCCGGCCGGGTTTCTAGCGGCACGTTCCGGCCGTAGACCACAGTCGAAGAAGGGACACTGTGTACAGGCTCTGGGCCGCGATCGCGTCCACAGTAGTCCTGCTGGCTCTTCCGGGCTGCAGGGGCCGTGAGACGGGGACGCAGCAGACTCCCCTGGGCTGCATCCCCAAGAACGTGAAATCCCTGACTGCCAGCCCTGATGGGACCCACTATGCCTATGTACTCGGAAGGGGCGACAAGTCCGTCGTAGTTGTGGACGGCGCGGAAGGTCAGGCATATGATGAGGTTGGCGAAGGCCATCCCCTCATCAGTCCGGATGGCAGTCGCGTGGCCTATGCGGCACGCCAGAAGGGGGGGTGGACTATGGTGGAGGACGGTTCCGCTGGAAGCGTGTTCGATGGCCTGTGGGCAGAGAGTCTGGTCTTCGCGACGGATGGGAAGCGGTCGGCCTATGCAGCGTTCAGGGGTGACTCCTCGCGGCCCCAGTGGGCCCGAACATACCAAGATCGGCTTCGCTGGGTCGTCGTGGACGGCAACCAAGAGAGCGCGGTCTTCGATGATGTGGGAATGCCCGTTCTCAGCGCGGACGGCCTGCGCCTTGCCTTTGCCGCAGGCACATACCAACCCAACATGGCGTTCGGGGGGCCCTTCGCAACTGTCAACCGGATCGAGAAGACATGGGCTGTGGTGGTTGACGGCAGGCCAGGCCACTCATATGGGAGCGTGGGCAGGCCGGTCTTCAGCACAGACGGGAAGCGGGTCGCCTACGCCGCGCGTCGAGGGTCGAAGTGGCTCATGGTCGTGGACGGCAAGGAACAGGGCGACCTGTACGACGCCGTCGGTGTCGCGGTCCTGAACGCGATCGGCGAGTGCCGCCCCGTCTTCAGTCCGGACTCCCGCAGGCTTGCCTATCAGGCCCGGCGCGGCGATCAGTGGTACCTGGTGGCGGACGGCAAACCGGAGGCGATCGACGGGCCCCCAATCCACGTGGTGCTTGACCAGACCGGCCAGGCTACGGTCACTCTCCCACCCCTAGTCTTCAGCCCTGACGGCAAGCTCCTGGCACACGTCGCGGCAGCGAACGGTGCCGCATGGGTCGTCGTGAACGGTACTGCGGGACCCCACTACGCAGAGGTTGCCGGAGGGGGCCCGGTCTTCAGCCCCGACGGCCAGCATATTGCATATGCTGCCAAGAAAGGAGAGACGTGGTGCATCATGCTGGACGGCTCGGAACAACAGACCCACTACTCATCCCTCTCGTCTGTGCTCTTCAGCCCGGACGGCAACCACCTCGCGTACATCGCGGGCCAGGGCGAGAGGTCCGTGGTGGTCGCGAACGGCATACGGGGACCGGAATGCGACCGGATCGTCTCTGGTCTCCGCTTCCAGGACGACAATGCCGTGGAGTACGTTGCCCTCAGGGACAACCGCCTGTACCACATCCAGCACCTGCCTCCCCAAGCTCGGGCACGATGAACTTGTCCTTCCCGGAAACCCCATCCGGACGCCAGCCCGTCTTGGCGACGGCGAAGCGGTCCGTTCAGTGCGAGGCAATGCGTCCGTTTCCGGATTCGGCTGGGGTCTCGGCGAGTGTTGGTGGGCAGGGGCAGGGAGTGCTCGAGTACTCGGCTTCCCGTGTGCAGGCACGAAGGATAGGTCGAAGAGAATGCCATGCACATAGGGGCGTCAACGGGCTTCGGTGTTTTCAGGCAGTTCGTCGTTCGTAGTGGTGGTGAAGCCTACCGACTTCGTGCACCTCGATGACTTCTCCGCAGCCTATCGCAGCATCTTGGGCATGCTTCGCCTGACCCACGAACGCCACCCACATCATCACGATCACCGCCATCAGCACTTGCAGCACCTCACTCGCGCCCGAAACCCAGCCCTCGACCCTTTGTGTGACCCAGATAGTGGTTCTGTACGACCTTGGGGTGGGAAGCCAATCAGATTCTCGAATATCGCAGGCCGCCCCTCGGTTGAGGGGCGGCCTGTTTGCGTGGGCCTGGGGCGGGTTCCGTCGCCGCAGGGCTGCCTCAGCGGCTGCAGTACCTCCTGGCTCCGCGAGCGTTCAGGATGAGAATCAGCACCACGCACAGCGCGATCCCGGCCGCAGGTGGCCCCGGGGACTCAACAAACACCAGCAGGAGGTAGACGCCCCCCAGAGCCAGGAGACCCAGCAGCACCATGAAGACGATGCGGGCCCAGTTGAAGCCCTTGTACAGGCAAACCGCCGCCTTCAGGAGGCCCAGAGAGACCAGAGAGAGGCCCCCTATGATGCCCAAACCTATGAGGTCCGGACCTATAGGAAGGTCTGCTGAACCGGCAGCCCCAAACGCGATCACCACCACTGCCACGCCCAAGACCCAAAAGCCTGCAGGGAAGCCAAACAGGACTGCCACGATGGCCACGCCGATGGGTCGGCGGACCGCGGGCGCGGACGGGCCAGGCGCCGGGCGCGACGCCGGCTTGGCCCTCGGCACCCCCTGCACCAGGTCTGCTGCGGGACGCCACGCCTCATCCGCCCAGGTTCGGACGAGCAGGTCCTCCTCGCCGGCGGTGTCGGCGAGTAGTTCCTCGATCTCCGCCCACGATACGGGCCCCAACTCCCGCCCGCCCAACTGGTAGTGCCACACGACCTCCTCGCCGCCGGTGGTCGCAGGCTCCTCCTCAGTCTCGGCCACGGGCCGCCTCGTCGGCGTGGCTGGCAAGACCTCTCATTCATCCGAGCCGGCTGGGCGCGACAGGCGGCACCCCAGGAACCAGCCCACGAGGCCACCCAGCGTCGGCAGCCCCAACACAGCAAGGATGCCCAGCCACGTGGGGAGCTGAACCATCAGCATTACCCATAGCCCCGACACGAAACCCCCGACCGCCCCCGCCAAACAGAGGCAGCCCGCCAGGGGCGGCTCGGTCGTCTTCGGCCCTTGCCTGGCAGCCGCTTCAGCCCGCGCGCGCTCCCTGATCACACCTGCTGCGGGACGCCACGCCTGGTCGCCCTCGCGTGCGACGAGCAGCTCCTCCGCGTCGGCAGTGTCGGCTAACAGCTCCTCGATCTCCGCCCACGACACCGGACCCAGGTCCCGCCCTCCGAGTTGGTAGTGCCACAGACGTTGCTCGTCGCGGGTCGACGCAGCCTCCTCCTCAGGCTCGGCCACGGGCGGAGGTGGCGCCACGACTTCTCCTTCGTGCTGGCGGAGGAGGCTTTTCATTTCTTCGGTGCGTGCGACAGCCATCGAGGTCTGGCCGTTCTTGGCCCTGGCGTTGACGTCCGCGCCAGCCTCCAGTAGTACCTGCGCCACGTCCACATGGCCCGCGTCTGCCGCCCGGTGCAGCGGGGTCCAGTCCACGTCGCCTCTGGCGTTGACGTCCGCGCCCTTGTCCAGCAGCAGCCCCGCCAGCTCGGCCTGGCCCCCCTCGGCCGCACAGTGAAGCGGGGTCCAGTCGCATCTGTCCTCAGCGTTAGCGTCCGCGCCGACCTCCAGCAGGAGCCCTGCTGCCTCGGCGTCGCCTTCCCGGGCTACCTCGTGCAGAGACCTCCCCCTGAGGCTGCGACTCCCCCAAGCGATCAGGGCCGCGATGGCTGCGAACAACAGACCAGACATCGCCATTGCAGGGACGATAACCAGGAAGGCAAGATAGTCGTTGCCGATGTCCCAGCGGACCCAGACTTCCTGGTAGAAGAAGAAGGCGCCGAAGAGGAAGCCGCAAAACAGCGCCACAGTAATATGCAGACCGGGAGACCAATTGTACCAGCGAGGCGCCACGAGGAGTGCCCCCAAGCCGACCACTCCTAACGCGATGGGCAGTGGTTCCAACCAACCTGACCAGAAACCTAGCACGCCGCCGCACATAAGTACTAACCCGAAGAACACCAGCCAGCCGGGCACCTTCCCCCTCGGCAGGCGAGACCTTAGCCCTCGCTTTGGCTTGGCTCGTTCGGGCGGCGGAGATGTCCCCCGAAAGGCATTCACGTCCTCTTTGGTTAGCTTCGCTTGCGCAGGGGGCTCAGGGGAAGCCGTGAACCCCGCCTCGTCGGGCTCCACATCACCCTCTCTGGTTGCCAATGTCGGGTCGATCACCACCGGCGGCTCGTCCACCTCCAGCTCGGCTCCGCAGGACATACAGCGGTTGTCCGTAGCATAGACCTTCGCGCCGCACCCCGGGCACTTCAGTTCGTCGTCAGCCATGCTCACTCACCCTCATCGGCTTCGACGTGTGCGTCGCGCGCCAGCCCCGCACTCGCCGCAGGGCTGCCTCAGCGGCTGCAGTACTTCCTGGCTCCGCGAGCGTTCAGGATGAGAATCAGCACTACGCACAGCGCGATCCCGGCCGCAGGTGGGCCCGGGGACTCAACAGAAACCAGCAGGAGGTAGATGCCCCCCAGAGCCAGGAGACCCAGCAGCACCATGAAGGCGATGCGGGCCCAGTTGAAGCCCCTATAGAGGCACTGCGCTCCGTGCAGGAGGAACCAGGCGAGAGGGACAGTGATGAAGGCCAGGGGCGGCGCCGCCACAGTGCAGAAGACAAGGACAATGCCGAGTAGGACGAACAGGACTGTCACGATGACCACGCCGATGGGTCGGCGTACTGCGGGAGCGCACGGGCCAGGCGCTCCCGCCGCCTCGTCCGCATCGACCGCTTCAGCCCTCTCCGGCTCGTGAAGGTCGGCCACCGTGTCCGCGAGGTCTTCGGGCTCTGTGGTCGCCACCGTCCACGAGGCCCACAGCAATGAGCCGAGTGCGCCGATGGCGGCCAACGCCTTCGCCCGGTTCGTCCCGGCCTTCGCCGGGAGGGCGGAAGACGAGTTCCCCCGTTCCCTGATGACATCCGCTGCAGGGCGCCACGTCGCGTCCGTGTCGGCTCGGACGAGCAGGTCCTCCGCGTCGGCGGTGTCGGCAAGCAGCTCCTCGATCTCCGCCCACGACACCGGGCCCAGCTCGCGCCCGCCGAGCTGGTAGCGCCAGGTGACCTGCTCGTCCTGGCTGGTCACGGCCTGCTTCTCAGGCTCGGGCGCGGGCGGCTTCTCAGGCTCGGGCGCGGGCGGCTTCTCAGGCTCGGGCGCGGGCGGCGGTGGCGCCACGAGTTCACCCGCGTCCAGGAAGGCTCCGCAGTCCATGCAGCGGTCGTCAGCGGCGTAGACCGTGGCGCCGCAGTTCGGGCACGTCAGCTTGCCGTGAGCCATGCTCGCTCACCATCGTCGCGGCCAGTGTCATAGTGCGTGCCTGCGGTGGACGCCAGATGGCCACCGGCCGAGAAGCCGAGGATAGCCACTGCCCCCGGATTCACGTTCAGCGCCTCGGCGTTGGCGCGCACCCAGCGGATCGCCCGCTGGGCGTCGAGCAGCGGGTACGGGTGTCGGTAGGGAGCGACGCGGTAGTCGCACACGCAGGCGGCGATCCCGCGGTCATTGAGCGCCCGGGCGATCGGCTCGCCCTCATGTGGCGCCCGGTGCGAGTAGCCGCCGCCGGGGCAGACGATGACGCAGCCCGCGGGCGAAGCGCTCTCGATCGTGTAGGCGGTGATGGTAGGATCGAAGGATGGCTCAGCGGCGGCGATACCGGGTGTCTCGCCGCTCCATAGAGGAATCGGCTGGGCATTGGCGATGGTCATTGGGATCGCCTCCTGGGAATGATCCCACGACAGCAGCCTACTTGGGCACGATCCTGATCTCATCCAGCTCGATCACAACATCGGCCCCGGGGATCATGTCCAATCCGATGCCGATGCTGTTGATGTCCTTCGGGTACTCGGGGAACACCTGCACGCCGTCATCATATCGGTATACTCTGTCCCCCACGACCGTCTGCCACTCCGTGACGTCCACCTCTTCCTCCGGCGCATGAAGAGGCATGTACTTCACGTTCAGCTGCGTCCAGTCGCTCGACCGCAGATGGAAGGTCAGCAACTCGACGCCGCGTCCACTGTAGCGGAAGCGGTAGTGGCTGCGGATAGGGGTATCTACCTCTACCCCACCCGGAGCGATCGAGAACGCGATGCGTCCGGTCTTCGTCGCCGTCTCAGGGTACGTGACTCTCAGGTACGCGATGCCATCCCTGACTTCGTGCGTACAGAGAGCTTCCGGTGCGGGCACCTGCCAGACACCGAACTCCGGGATGTTAGTCTCAAAGTCATAGAGGAGCAGGGCCTCGTGGGGGAAACTCATGATGGCAAATCGGGAGGTCTCCGCGAAGGCAGATCGCGTAGGCGCCAGGGCGTGGTATCCGGGCGAACCGTCATCTCGGGGGCGATTTCGGTAGAAATTGACATACCAGAAATCCCCCGGCTCGGGCGTAAGAGCGTGGATCGCCTCGTACGGGAAAGCTATCTCGAACTGGAACCCGTTCCCCATGGGTCGCACCGCGTACTCGATGTCGAGAGTCACGTTCGCGTCGGTCGTGCGGACCGAGGTGTCCTTGTAGCCGTCGAACAGGTTCCCTCGTGAGTTGATGACGACCTGATGGTGCTGGTCCATCTTGGCCACGCCGGCTTCGTCGAAGCCCTCCTGGTCGGAGCAGAGATAGATCTCCACGGAGTCGTAGCTGTACAGCTCGCCATCGCGGGGCAATCTCTCCGCGGCAAGCACCTGCTCGCCCGGTTCATGCACCTTGCCGGCGACGTAGAACGCGCGCTGGTCGTACGCGGTGAAGACCTCGGTCTTCACCTCCACGTCGTCACCCGTGGCGTTGTCCTTGAGCACCATCGGCGTGGCGCCTTCCCACTCCGCCAAATCCCCGTCAACCTCAATGGCGCCCGTCGTCTCCGGGCAATCAAACGCGACCCTCGTGGTGTTGTCCTTGAGCTCACCCAGCTCAAAGAAGGGCCCGTGCGCGTCCTTGTAGTAGCTGACCTTGACCCGGTACATGCTGCCCTCTTCAGTGTCGGCGAGAGCGCGCGCCAGGATCGCCTGCATCTCCGCTCGTACCTCGGTCGGATACGTCTCATTCCAGTACAGCTCGCGGGGCAGGCGTTCCACATGCTTGTAGGGGCCCGCGGGCAGATAGGACCATTTGGTCCCTTCCCAGCGATCGATGCCGAGAGTGAAGAACTCCTTCATCTCGTCGGCGGCCGGGCCGAACTGCAGTCGGCAGAACTCATCCAGTTCCGCGTCAACGTCGAAATCCGGGTTCCATAGCAGCTTGTAGTACACGTAGAGGGCCTGCCCGTTCTGGGCGACGGACAGGTAGCCGCCGTTCAGCACCACGCCGCCGATCTTGTCGCGGTTCTCGCTGTATATCCTCTTCAGCACATGCGGCGCGTTGAACGGCATCGGCTCGAAAGTGATCTGGTAGGGCTTGATCGGGTAATGGCTCCAGATCAGCATCCGCTCACTCGAGTATTCGTTGATCAGATCGATCTCGCCGATGTTCTGCTCCCAGTACCGGTCTTCTTTCATGAAGGGCTCGATGACGCTGTTCCACACCTTGCACAGGAGCAGGTTGTCGGGGAGCGCCCTGTCCGCGGGGATCCTGTTCCAGCCGCCGTAGAGCAGCGTGGAGACCGTCTTGTCGGGCCATCTCTTCTCTACTTCCGCACACAGCCTGGTGATGTAGCCCCAGATCAGTCTCATCTGGGTCTCGCCGGGAGGAGCATCCCAGTCGATCAGGGGGCTGCATTTGTCGCAATGACATCCGTGGAAGCCATCATTGGGCAGCCAGAGGATGTACTTCTCGTTCGGGGCCATCTGCGGACGCCCAAACAGCCTGGCATCTTCCTGATTCTCGTACCAGGCTTCGATCGCATTGATGTGCTCCTGGAAGCCTTCCTCATCGCTATAGCACCTCTGCGAGGAGTGCGGTCCCTGGTTGCCCATCATTCGGGAGCCGTCTTCCCTGAGGGCGAACATGTTAGGCCTGTCGGGGAAGACCTCGTGCCAGTAGGTGTCGGTGTGGTTCGACACACACATATGCACCGAGGAGGCCCTCATCAGCGCAGATCGCCAGAGGACCCGCTTTGGCCGCTCAACTCGATACTCTTCGGGCATGTACTCGGCGTCCTGTCCATACTGAGTCGGCAGGTTGCCGTAGCTGCTGCGGCGATGGTAGAACACGGGCGCGTCCTGATAGACCACGGGGGGGATACGCAGGGACCCGGCGGTGAAGTCCGGCGCGCACTCGCCGAGCACACCCCAATGGTACCAGCGCATGCCGACAAATCTCTCCAGAACATCGACGACCGCGAAGAGAGACCCTCTGCTCGTGTTCTGAGTGGTGAGGCGCAGAGGCTCCGGGGGCTTGTTCGCATACGGCGAAAGGCAGTCCCTACCGGAGAGAATGATCCCTTTCTCGAAGCTGACCACCTGAAAGCCATCCAGCTTGAGCTCCTGTGACTCGGCGAAGACCCTCTGCACCGTCGGCTCACCCACCGGCCCGATGAAGACATGCCTCCCTGGAGGAACTGAGCCCGTGACGATCTCGAAATCCGCACCGGTGCACTTGTCGAGGTAGGTCTTTAGCAGCGCTGCGATCTCCGGGTAATACCAGTCCGCTGTGTCAACCGTGACGATCTTGATCTTCGCGGCACCGTCCGTCGCAACGACCAGATCACCCAGTTCCTCTTCGAATGAGAGGTCCACGGGTGTCAGACCTTCCGATGTCCATGGCGTGGCCATCGCCGGGTACAGGAGATCACCCAAAGCCGCGGCACGGCCTGTCGGCTCCGCCGCCGGCTGGGCATATGACAATGCCACGCAACTCGAGGCGACAAGCAGAATCGCCAGGCCCCACAACGCGTAGGGTCTTCCCTTCTCATCGCGCATGAGCATGTCTCCTGTGTGAGGTGTGTGCTCCAACCGGCGCTCCCCCAACTGCCGCCACTACGCCCGCAACTGCCCCTGGCGCAGTGCATCGAGGACTTGAGCGCTGTCGGCAGCTTGCCTCAATCCTCGGCGGGCCATGCCCATCGAGCATTGTTTTCGCCTTTCGCCTGACGCCCGGTCATCCGGGTCACCGTGATGGCCACCGCGCCACAGGCTTTGGCACGTTCCGGGGTGATCGGCCCGAAGGTCTGTTCCGGGGTCGAGTAGCGCGCCTGGAAGGCTGTCAGGACTTCCTGCCGTTCCGCGATGTCCTCGATCACGCGCGCCGTGCCCCAGCAGATGACGCTGACGAACGGGGGGTCACACTTCTGGCCCTGATGCTCGCGCGGCGGTCCGTCCTGTCGGCACACTTCGAAGCACACATTCGGCTGAGCGCGGATCATGTCGAGCTTCCGTCCCTTGAGAGCGCAGTGGAACAGGATGCGCCCCTCGTCGTAGGTGTAGTTCAGCGGGACCAGATACACTTCCCCGTCGGCGGCCATGGCCAGGTGCCCCACGGCCTCGGAGTGGAGTACGGCTTCCATCTGCGCCTTGTCGTCAAGCTGCGGCATTGTAGCCTCCAGAGTCGGAACTGTCCTGTACGCGGTATTGCCATGGACACGGATGACGGTCACTGCTCCGCCCCCGGCTGCAGGAGCGGTTCTCCGCCCGATGCGGTGATGCCTCCTCCGGGGGTGCTGTAAGATGCCCGGTCGGCAGCGGGCAGGCGGGGGCGCAATCGGGTCTCAGGGGATGACAGCGCCTGCAATCCCCCCGAACGCCGCGAGCTCCCGACAGGGACAACGCAGGACTTCCCGCGTGTCCGAGGGAAGATGCCGCCGCTGATCGCGGCACGTGCGCGATTAGTGCAGTCGGCCGAGGCGTCTGCAGTGCCCCCCTGGGAGGACCAATGAGCCAGCACAAGAACACGATCGAGGTCCGCAACGGCAAGCCACAGATCGTCATCGAGGGAAGCGCGTACGCGCCGATGGCGTTTGCCACGCTCGGCCCGAGCACCTATGTCGAGGACGGCTATCTGCGCCGCCTCGGGGAAGCCGGCATCGAGCTGTTCTTCATCCACTGCAACCTGCCATGGCTGGACGACCCCAGGCTCGATATCGAAAGCCTCGCCCACAACTTGGCCAGGCTGCGACGGGAGGTCCCCGGCGCCAGGGCTTTCCTGCGCCTGAACCTGCACCCACCCAAGCGCTGGCTCGATGAGAACCCCGACGAACTGCTCCGTCGAGAAGACGGAGAGCTCTTCCGCACCGACTACCACTCCTGCTTCTACAGTTGGAAGGACATGCCGATCTACTCGCTCGTCTCAAGCAAGTGGCGAGCCGATGCCGGTGAACAGCTCCGGGAGCTGCTGGACACGATCGACGCGCTCCCTGACGGGGAGGCCGTCGCCGGCCATTTCCTCGCGGCCGGGGGCACTTCCGAGTGGATACAGCGAAAGAGCGGAGGCATTGGCGACTACGGCGTCGCGTTCAGACGTCACTTCTCAGCGTGGCTGCGCCGCAAGTACGGCAGTGTCGACAACCTGCGCGAGGCATGGCAGCAGACGAACATTGACTTCGACAGCATCCGCGTGCCCGACTCAACGCGCCTGGCCGGATTCGGAGGAATGGACTTGGAAGCGCTGGCCCGAACTGGCGAGGCGGCAAGCAGCGACTGCTGCCTTGGGGTCTTCGCCAACCCAACGGCGAACCGGGACGTCCTCGACCTGCACGAAGCCGCGCGCAACGGTATCGTCGACTCGATCGAGCATTTCGCCGAGGTCGTCAAGGATCACTCTCGCGGCAGGCTGCTGGTCGGCGCGTTCCACGGCACGCTCCTCAACACCGGACTCAGGCCAGTGCTCCTTGAGTCGGAGAATGTCGACTTCCTCGCCAACCCCGGCATCTACGTCAACCGCCGTCCAGGCGATATCACCGACATCCACTGCATCAGCGACTCGTTCCTGCTCCACGACAAGATCTACATGGTTGAGGACGATGTGCGCACTCACATGTCCCCGCCGGTGGTCCGGGAGCACTACTTCATCCGCTCCGCGGACGACGCGCTCACCCAGATGAAGCGCGACTTCGGCCGGGACCTGTGCCGGAACCTCTACGGCTGGTGGTTCGACATGTACGATCCCGATGCCCTGTCGAAGGTTGCCACGGTCGATGCCGCCAGGACCATCCTCTCGCCGCCACATGAACGCGGCACGTGGTGGTACGATGCACCCGAGTTGCTGACCCTCATCAAGCAGATACAGGGCATCGCCCGCGACAGCCTGGCCACCGATTGCCGACGCTGCAGCGAGGTAGCGGTGATCATGGACGAACGCTCAGCCGGTCTCTCCCCCACCGCACACAACCGAATGCTGAATTGGCGCATGAGCATCCTCTCTCGCCTCGGAGCGCCGGTCGACTTCTTCTACACCGAGGATCTGTCTCACTCGCGCATGCCCGACTACAAGCTCTACATCTTCCCGAACGCCTACACCATGGACGACGCCCAGCGTCGAGCGGTAGCCAACAAGGTCCGACGAAACGGTGCCGTAGCCCTCTGGCTGTACGCTGCGGGCGCTCATAGACCTGACGACGACACCTTCAACGCCGCCAACGCCGCGGACCTCACGGGCTTCGGACTCACCTATGCCGCCGACGTGATTGAGACTGCGTTCACCCTCACGACCTCCGATCACCCGGCGACCGCGGGGTGTTCCCCAGACAGCATCCACGGACGCTTCAACTACGAGGTCTACCGCAATGGTGTTCGGCGATCAGTCCCGGCAGGGGGCCTGAACTACCAGGCGCCAAACCTCTACGTGTCTGATCCCGCGGCCGAGATACTGGGCGCATTCATCGCCGATGGCTCCCCCGCCCTCGCGCTGCGCGACTTCGGCTCGTGGCGCTCCGTGCACTGCGCCACGCAGTTCATGGACCCCGAACTCCTCCGGGCGCTCGCCCGTTACGCCGGCTGCAACATCGTCTGCGACAGCGACGATTTCGTCTTCATGAACGCCAGCTACTTGTGCGTCCACGCCGCCGGCGGAGGGACGAAGAGGCTCGCGCTGCCCCGTCCCTGTTCTGCGGTGGAACTCTACACCGGTACCAGCTTCGGCGAGGACATCCGCGAGATCGTGGTGAGTATGGAGAAAGGTGAGACCCTGACCTTCGGGCTCTCGTGAGGCGATCGTGGGGTGGTCTCGACCAGGCGACTACGTCATGTCCGGCGCGTAGCCCCGAGCACACTCGATTTCGGACCGGGATTGGGATCGGGATTCTGCTGGCTCCCCACGACTATTCACAGGAGAACCATCACTATCATCTGCTGTGGGTTTCGGCTTCGATGGTTGGTGCTATCATGGTGGTAGCCAAAGCCATCCCACGAGCCCAGTGCAAGCTATCGCGGCAAGGAGCAAGGAAATGACACGAATGCTGACAGAGGATTCCCGGCAGATCCCGGTGTGCGCTGATGTGGACGTGGCCGTATGCGGCGGCGGCCCGGCCGGGGTCGGAGCGGCGTTGGCCGCCGCACGGATGGGCGCCAGCGTCATTCTCCTCGAGAGCCAGCTCTGCCTCGGCGGTCAGGCCACAAGCGGCATGATGAACCGTTTGGGGCCGTACCACGACCAACAGACGATCATCCTCCGCGGCATTCCGTGGGAGGTGGTCGAGACCCTCGTCCGGTGGGAGGCTGCGCACCTGCCCGCCCCGTGTCCACACGATGACCCCGACCGCTACTGGGTGCCGTTTGACCCGGAGGCGCTGAAGGTGCTATTGGACGACATGGTCGAGCAAGCCGGCGTTGAGGTGCTTCTCCAGACAGTCGTCACCGATGTGGTCATGCAGGGCAATGAGGTGCATGGTGTCATCGTCGAGAACAAGAGCGGGAGGCAGGCGGTGCTTGCTCGCCGTATCGTAGACGGCACGGGCGACGCCGACGTCGCGGCACGCGCCGGCGCTCCGTGCGGGAAGGGGCGGGAGACAGATGGGCTGATGCAGCCGATAGGGCTGCTGAGCAAGGTCCACAACCTTGACTCCGCGCGGGCCAGGGCATATACCGCCGCCCACTATGCCGAGCTGGTGGACGAAGCCCGGCGCCTGAGGTCGGCGAACGGGATCGCCCCCGACCGCGTCCACCCCGGTACAGACAACCTCTTGCGGGAGGACGAGACGTACTTCAATGCGTCGCACGCCCACGGCATGGACGGCACGAACGCTCGCGATATCACCGAAGCTGCGATTGGGGCGAGGCGCGAGATCTGGCGCAACCTGCTCTTCATGAAGGAACGTGTCCCCGGCTGGGAAGGCGCCAGTCTCGCCGCGACGGCCTCCCTGCTGGGCGTGCGTGAGACGCGCTGCATACGAGGCGAGTACGCCCTGACGCTCGACGACGTACTGGAGGGCCGCGACTTCGACGACGGCATCTGCCGCTACGCCTGCTGGATCGATACTCACGGTGTTGTGCCCGGAGAGAAGCCCGAGCACGAGGGGCGCGCGCTGGAACCGGGCGTGTCCTACGCCATCCCGTTTCGCAGTCTGGTGCCGAAGCAGGTCGAGAACCTGCTCGTGGCCGGGCGCTGCTTCTCCGGAACGCATGAGGCCCGCGCCTCGGCACGCATGATCCCGGCGTGCATGGCCATGGGTCAGGCTGCCGGCACCGCCGCGGCCCTCAGCGTCCGGGAGGGAGTGCCCCCGCGGGAGTTGCCCGTCGGCCTGCTGCGAGAACACCTGTTGAGCCAAGGCGTGGTTCTCTGAGAGGCCTGCGGATCACGTCGGGGCACTCTTGTCGCCTGACCGTACACCAGACAAGCCGCCCCACACGAAGGGCGGCCTGCGGTATTGGGAAAGTCTGAGGCTCTCCACTCCAAGGTCATACGGAACCACTATTCAGGTGGGTGTGCGTGCTGGTGTATGGGGCCTCCTGAGGGCATGTAAGGAAGATCGAGAACGACTGCTTGGGTGGGTCCTGATGGGGCTGGTTCGGGCTGTGCTGACGGTGGCGAGTTCGAGAAGGGAGTTTCGGAGGTCTACAGCCGCCCCGGCACGCTGATCCTCCGCGCTGAAGTCACCACACAGGGGTGCAGCGATCGGGCCTTCCCGCTCACTGCTCAGATCACTGCCTCCTGTTGCGTCCGAGGGCCTCAGATACTAACATGTCACTTGGACCGATTACGGGGGGGGCAGTACAGGTCGCGATCACGAGAGACCTGTTCGCGCAGATTCTCGCCCGCATCAGGTCGCTGTCGCTGGTGCCCACATGACGGACCGCCGGAGATCTCGCCATCGCTTCCGAGCAAAGACGGATGCTGACGATACCGAGGTGCGGTCACGCCTGCTGTCCAGCTCTTCAGCGAATGCGAAGTCCACAAACCCCCAAGACGTGCGGCAGACCCCGCCGATCTCGGGTCCCACAACCAGATGTGCAGGTCTGTGGAGCCCGGATGGTGAAGCACTGCAGCGAACGGCTGACTGTTCAGCCAACGCCGGGGCGCCCAGCGCCATATGGGGAATCCCGGATGAACGGAGGCGACGACATGGACCGAGCGCTGGTAGTATGGTGTTGCGCGCTGGTTGCGATCTGCGCGGGGATCGGGTGCGCTGTTGACGCCCCCACCACCAAGCAGGTCAACCCGCACTGGCTCGAGCAGAACGCTGACTCGGGGCATGTGCGGATCGTGGACATCAGGAGCGATATGAAGCAGTACTGGGCCGGGCACATCCCCGGCGCGGTGTACCTGCACTTCGAGTCGCTGTCGGTGATTCAAGACGGGGTGGCCGGGAAGCTACTGCCCGCGCGCATGCTCGCGATGGTCCTCGGGCAGCTTGGCATCAACCGGCAGAGCACTGTCATCGTCTACAGCGGGGAAGAGACCATGGCGGCGGCCTACCTGATCTGGGCGCTCGACTACCTTGGGCACGAGTCCTCGGCGCTGCTGGTCGGCGGATACCCGCGCTGGGTCAAGGAGGGCAGGCCCACCACGCAGGACTACCCACCGGTGCGCTCGTGCGCCTACGCCCTGCCGAGCCGCCTCAACGAGCAGGTGAAGGCCGATACCACGCGCGTCGAGGGGGTTCTGAGGTCTGGGGACGCGGTTCTGCTGGACGTGCGGACCGACAAGTTCTTCGCAGGTCAAGCCGGTCCTTGGAGGCGTAAGGGTCGAATCCCCGGTGCAGTGAACCGGTGCTTCAAGGCGGATGTGAGCGAGAGCGGCGCCTGGCGCCCGCGCGAGGAGTTGGCCGCGGCCTACGCGGCCATCGGCGTGGACGGAGGCAAGCCGGTCATCGCCTACTGCGGACGGGGCAAGGCGTCAGCCCAGACCTACTTCCTGCTGCGCCATGTCCTGGGCCTGCCCGACGTGAGCAACTACGATGGGTCCTTCAGCGACTGGTCGAGCGTGGACAGCCGCCCGGTGGACAGCGGGCCGTTGGGCCCGTGATCGCCGCTCAGAACTTGACGATCTCGCCTGTCCGCGCGGACTCGAAGCACTTGAGGACGAAGCGCGTCGTCCGCGCGCAATCGACGGCTGTCCTTCCTGCTCCCCATCCCCACTGTCTCCTCTGCCGCAATCACCCAGGCATACTCCGGTCCCACCCCCTGCACCCATTTCAAGTGGCAGTGCTGCTCACCGTCGCCTCATATCAACGTGAGCAAGGCTGCCTGGGCAAGTAGACCAGGAGATACTGTCAGCCTCTGAATCTGCAGCCCTCTCAGGGGGCGCTCTTTCCCCCCATCCTTATAGCCTTCACCAACAGCTGCAGGATGATCTTCTCTCTCATCACAGGACCCATCTGTTCTATCCTGCTTGGGCTGTATTCCACTTCAGCATCAGCATTATCCCCCAAAACCACTATGCACCTTCATTCACTCTGATCTCAGTGGACCAGAAGACGGGGTTCAGGCCACCCACGGTCAGACGTCCACAGGCAGCTCCGCGTACCCACTCCCGGTTGCCGGCAGTGGCGGCAACTCCTTGAGCGGCCGGTCCTCCGCGTCGAAGTGCATGGCATGTAACCGCGCGTCCGTCATGTTCAGCTTCAGGCGGACCTCCTGGCCCAGCAGGAGTCTGCAGGGGTTAGGCGAAGTCACGTACCGGAAGGACTCATCCTGAGAAGAGGAGGCCTAGCATGGGTTGTAGTCTGAGGTTCTCGCTGGCAAGTGGCATGATCGCTCTGCTGGTCCTGGTTGCGATGGTCGCTGGTTGTGGCAGTGACTATGGGGAAGGAACTCCGGATCCGGATGCAACGACAAGCATCAGCGGTACGGTGCGCTGCAACGAGGCAAGGCTGCCGCTCGCAGGTGTGGCGGTCACTCTGTCGGGAGGGACCGAGCCCGCCGCGACCCAGCAAACGCTCAGCGGCGCAGACGGGACCTACCAACTCAGTCAAGTGAGCGGGCCGTGGGGGCTCGGGACGCTGAACTTCACGTTGCGCGCGACCGCAGCAGGCTATCAAGACTACGAGGCCGTCGTTAGCGTATCGGAGCGCGACCACCTCACCCACAACATCTTCATGGTCCCCCTATCCTGACCCATCTCCGTTGGCGGCGAGACGACCCCGAGCCCCGTCAGCAATGGCGGGGCTCTTCGTTGTGGTGGGCCACTATGGCCTCAGAGCCCTCGAGTATCACAAGTCGGCGCAGCCGTGCGCGCGCTGGTGACGACGCTGGCATGCCATTCGAGGGTCAGAGCATGTGGCGTAGCACTTGGGTAGAGCTTGATGGCTTCACGGTATGCTGCTTTTGACTTGGCTTTGTGCTTCAATGTGGGTGCGTGGATGAAGTAAGCATCAGCAAGGGCATAGTCAGAGGAGACAGCAGTTCAATGGCTCCCCACTCCAAGGTCGTACAGAACCACTATCTGGGCGGGTGTGGGTGTAGAGGCATGGGGTTGTGAGGGGCTTGTGAGAGGATTCTGGGAGGAAATGGCGCGTAGAGCGGCTGTGGGGATGATGGCATGGCTCATCGCCATTACGCACGGGCGACGGAGTGTGCCAGAGGCTGCGTAGGGAAATCGATCAAGCTGCAGGCTGAGACAGACACCGCACAAGTGCGACCCTTACGCACAGAAGAGCTACTGCGTGGGCCGTGGCGCGCTCAATTCTGATGCGCCAAGTGCAGCAACTCACCTATCTCGCGCCGCAATTCTATTGGGTCCGCAGGGCCAGTCGCGAGTTGAGGGTGCGGGGCGAGGAACTCAGCACACCCCTCCGAGGAAGGCGCACCCCAGACAGGGCGAGCCCTGGAGTCGTCGGTGGTCGCAAGACCGGGAGCAGTGTACGGAGCCTTGGGCCAACGTGATCGGTGGTAAGGTCTGCGGGTGCAGTTCAGCCGCCCATCGTGCGGATGACCGCCATCGCTGTGTCGTGTAGCATCTTCGAGATCTGGGACATCATCTGCATCGTCTGCTGCTGCTTCTGCAGCATGTTCTGCATGTCCAAGTTGGCCAGTTGGGCGTCGTCGCCGATCGTCTGCAGTTGCTCATCCCAAGCCTCGAGGACTTCGTCCAACTCCTCAGGCGTCTGCACGCCCTCCGGTGGGATCTGGTCCGGCATACCCAGCGAGGCCAGGAAGTCGGCTTCGTCGGTCTGAGCCTTCTGCCACGAGACCTCGAGATCGTCCGGGTCCAGCTGGGCCTGAATCGCGTAGCCGTGCTTGAGTCGCTCTCTGATGGGGCGAGCCAGCAGGCTGATCTCCTCAGCATACCGCGTCAGATCCGCGTTCGGGCTCATGTACGCGTCCGCGAGCGCGTGCTGTATGATGGGACCCAAGCTGCTGTTGCTCTTCAGACTGCCGGCGGGAAGCCCGAATGCAGCCTGGATCAAGTCGGCATCACCCTCGGCCAAGTTTGTGCTGGCCCCGGGGGCAGCGAACCCCGCCGTCTGGATCGTCACCAGGAGTTTGCCGTTGATGCCGTCGGCTCTCACCTGCGCCACCAGATCCGTCACAAACGCCGCCCATAGCTCCTGAGCCAGCGGCAGCTGGTCCGCCTTCAGGGCCGCGATAGCCGCACCGAGTTGCTTCTTCCGGGCGCTGGTCAGCCCCCCCAAAGCCAGCGCACGCAACTCCTCGGGCGTATGCTCCAGCGCCCCCTTGATGAGTGTTGACACCTTGATTGGCTTGACTTCGGGAATCTCCGTCGAGCTCTTCTGCGCGTCGGCTGCAGCGACAGCAGCAAGTAAGGCCAACCAGACGGTCGCGGTTCGCATGGCTCTCGTCCTCCGTTCGCGATCGTACTGCGGCGTCGCGGCTGGCGGCCGGGGAAGGCTGCCAGGGAGTATCAGGCGGTTGGTATTGCCCCCGTCTTGGTGCCACCTGCAGTGAGAGTGTTCAGCCTGTCTGCTACAGAATCCGATGTGGACTGTCTATTGCTCCAGTTTCCTTATCGCCTTCACCAAGATCTGGATGATGATCTTCTCTCTCATCACAGGACCCATCTGTTCTATCCTGCTTGGGCTGTAGGGAGCACATTCAGCCTGCTCCTCCGGAGGGGCTTCAGGCTCCTCTGCTATGGCAAATGGGACCACCTACGGCGTGGGGAGCCGGTGGCCGAAGTTCCCGCGCACGTAGAGCATGTCGCCAATGTCGATTGTGCCGCTGCAGTTCACATCATAGCGCGCGCTGTCCTCATCGACCACGGTGCCGAAGCGCCCGCGCACGGCCAGCATGTCGCCGATGTCGACGATGCCGTTGCCGTTCGTGTCGCCATGCAGCTCATGCAGCAGGATGTCACGGTCGCCGCCCAGCGGGTTGCCGGCAAGGTCGCATGGACCGGAGATGGTGAATGTGTAGCTGTCCTGATCGGGCAGCACCGCAGACAGCTCGACGCGCATCACGCTCCCGTCGCCCTCAATGGTGACTGCGTTCACCAGGGATGACTGGTCAAGGCTGGTCACGCCCGTGATCTGGACGCAATCCGTATCCACCGTCGCCGGGTCGAGCGGCTCTGAACACGTCACCAGGAGCGTCCTGATGCCGCAGCTGCGCGCCTCTGCCCAGCCCTCCCAGCAGGCCACCGCCAGTTCGGTCGAACTGCCGTGGATGGCTGCCGAGGCCCACGTCTGCACTGTGGGCTCCTCGCCGATAACGAAGCCCAGATTGTCCGCGACCAAGACTGTCCGCCATTCTCCTCCCAGCAGGGGATTGGTGGAGTGGAAGCTCTCCTCGGTCAGCCTTAGCTGCACCCCGCTGTACGCTCCGTCCGCCAGCACCAAGTCACTGGGCAGCGGTCGGTTAGGCTCCCGCTCTGCGTAGAGCTGCTCGTCGATGCTGCAGGCGGCGTCGTAGGCCCACCCATCGGGCGCGATGATCCGGCTGACAACGGTGATCGGGCCGTCGTTGGCGCCTCTACTGCGCTGGCTGCTCTTCCAGATCACGTGGTAGCTGCTGTCCACGACCACCGTCTGGTTCACGCTGCCGTCGGCGTCGGTGACAATGAACCCGAAGAGCAGATAGCCCTTGACGTAGTGGCTCCTGCGCATGTGCGTGTTGACCGTGTTGTCATCGAGAGACGCGTTGCACGTATCACACCACCAGCGCCCGTTGTAGCCTAGTTGCGCGTTTACAAAGTCGTCGCCGCTGGGATCCCCCTCCCATGGCTTCGAAGGTCCCTCAAGTTTGATCTGGTAGCAGAAGTTGGGCTTCAATGCGTGCGTGGGCGCCTCTACCGTGAACGCCAGAGGCGTCTCTTGTGTCGTGTAGCGCAGGAGGACCGTGTCGGGCGGGTAGCTGAAGCTCTCGAACGTGCCGGTGATCGCGTAAGAGTTGTCGCCCACATCCAGCCATCGAGGGTCCTGACTCGCGGCATCATCGAAGGGTGTGAGATACTCCGACAGCACGGCAAGTGTGGTTACGTACCGAGGTGTGCCGGTGGCGTCGTTGGGGGAGAAGCCCCCACAACCAGAGAGCGTGAATGTGACAGTCGCGATCATCGCTGCCGCTCTCACAGCAGAGATCAGACGGGTCACCTGAACTCGCCTCTTCCAGTTGAGCATAACGACGCAGTGAGCTGGTCACGCCTTCGGTGGAAAGACAGGCGGCTCTTATTGTGTTAGGCATTGAGGCAGCAATCACCTGCTCAGTGTGCTGCCCGTTCTGCGCTGAGTATGCT
>JALGSS010000475.1 GCA_029821745.1 Candidatus Zipacnadia bacterium | reverse complement strand
CTGGTCAGTGAACCTGTCCACGAGGTCCTTCCGGCAGATCAGCATCAGGCACGTCATCGTGTCCTCGGTCAGGTCGATGCCCCGCGAGCCATCCACGGTCTCGTATGTCACCCACTTGCCGTTCACGATGTCACCCACTAGGACCGCCGTATCGCTCCAATCCCGGCGGGTGATGAACTGGGTGCTCCCGCTCGAGAACGGGCACAGGAGCACGCCCTCGGAGATCGGCAAGGGGCGACCATCCAGGGACAGGTAGATGACCTGCGCGTCGCCTCGAACCAGGGGCTGTGAGTCGAAGGTCGCCTCGCCTGAGCAGCCGACGGCGACGAGGAACTGGTCGCCGGCCGTCGCGGTGAAGGCTGGATACCGGGCGGCCACTTTCACCACCACATCCGCGTCTCCGGCGGGAAGGAGGACGGTCTCCGCCCCTGGGGGCATGTTGGTGTTGAAGGCCGTGACGAACTCGCCGCCCGTCGCCAATGGCTGCCGGCAGATTTGGATGTCCTCCTGCAGATCCGGCATCGGCCCTGTCGGTCCCTGGGGTCCCGCGTCTCCGGTATCAGGCCCCATTGCCGAGCGGTAGTGGCGGCGCAGGTCTGGCAGCACGCTGTCCATGTCTCCGAGTTCGAGGGGATCGGTGCAGAAAACCACGGCGCCTTCGCCCACCTTGTTGAGGAACCGGACCGGCGTACCGCTCTCGGTGGCGGACAAGACCTCGGCGCCCGCCGGTTTCACCTCGATGCAGGGCTTCACCTTGATCGTCTCATTGCGCCATGCGACCCGGGCCTCTTGGGCTCCCTCGGCAAGGCGCGTCGGCGGGCGGTACAGCTCCCGCACGAACTCCACGCCGCAAAGTTCCTTGAGGCGTTCGGTCCGGGTGCGCTTGCGGTCCCAGTTGAAGGACAGATCGCCGCTGACGATGAGCCCGCCGCCGTCGCGCACCCACTGCAGGACCTTCTCATACGCCGCGTCATCGGGGCAGAAGGGCGCGGGCCAGATGAGGGTCTCTGTCTGGGCGCTCAGGGCCTCTATGTGCTGCTCGTTGATGCAGTTGAAGTCCACGTGTATGTCCATCAGCGCGCGGAATGCCGTGTAGGCCGCGTTGAGGCCGGCCTGGGCGCTGTGTCCCAGCCGCAGGCTGTCAGGGATCAGCACGGCGGTCGTGGGTGGCACATAGGTCGGCGTGAAGTGCCGCCACACGAGGCTCAGATTGCGGTGCCAGTAGGCCACGTCCTTAGGGATGCGCCCGTTGGGGTAGAAGACACCCCAGGGGAAGACGCTATGGCCGGCGTCGCGCAGGCACCAGTTCTGCACCTTGCACGCACCCATTCCCAGACCGTAATGCGCGACAGCCATGAACAGGCGCTTCTGCTCCTCCTCGGTGCGAACGATGTGGTACGACACCGCGCCATTGTCGACGGTCCAGGCCGGGTGGGTCTTCACCCCATACTCACCCAGACCCAGGGACTTGCCGCGCATCCGCAGGTCGATCAGCCGCAGGGCCAGGGGCAGCTTGTCGACGTCATCATAGGGCAGGTCGAAGTAGCCGATGTTCGAGGCATCCTGCCCGTCGATGGTCAGGATCAGGTCCATCCCGCCGAAGGGCTGGCGGTAATATTCCGAAGTGATGGGGTGGTCCGGGTCCTTGCTGCGGACGGCGTCAACATGGCTCGATACCCAGCGACGGGTCAGGTCGACCTCGAAACGCACCCGGTCGCAGGCCAGGGCGCTGTCCCACTGACTCCGCCACGCGGGCGGATAGGGCAACTCGCCCCACGCGCCGTAGACCTCGTCACCCCATGACGCTGCGAGGGCTTCGGCGGTCTCGTACTTGTCGGCCAGCCACTCATTCCACAGAGCCCCAATCGACTCTTTGTCGTCGAGCCGCAGGCGGAAGTCTCCGTTCAGGTAGTACAGCAGGCCGGGGTAGCGCAGCATATTCTCCGCGTACGCGGTACACTGGGCGGACTGTTTCGCGAGCAGGTCCGGGCTGATCGCGACATTGTGCCCGACAAGCTGGCAGGGCATGAAGGTCAGGCTGTGCTTCTGGCAGGACTGCGCCATACCGTGGAACTGCCGCCAGTCGGCATCGGTGAACTTGTACTCGGGGGGGCGGCTGAACTGCAGGTTCTCGTAGACATTGAACCCGAAGTCCCGGGCGGCCACGTGGTCCAGGTGCCAGGTCCAGGGGTTCTCGAACTGCGAGTTATACGTATAACTATAGGTGTCGCTGCCGAACAGGAACATCGGGCGACCGTTGAGGGTGAAGTAGTTGTCGCGGAAGCGCAACTCGGGCCCGGCGGCGATGGCGGCGTCGCTCTGGATGATGAAGCCGGACTCCATCCGGTCGATGGGCGCACCGTCGAGAGAGAGAGTCGCGATGACCTTGAAGGTGTCGCCGTCAGCGGGGTCAACCTGGGCGACGCTCTTGATCTCCCGCGAGTTCCCCGGCGGCACGGTGACTTCCACGGAATCCCGGCAGGTCTGCGCCGCGCCCTCGCGGTCGGAGATGACCGCGAAGTCGACCCGGCAGCTTTGGGGCTTGGCGCCGTAGTTCTCGACGACGACAGTGCGCGCTACCGGTTCGCCGGGCTTGTACGAGTCTAGATCGGTGTCTAGATTGTGTAGGAACACGCCCTGGGTCATGAACTGGGCGAGGGACACCAGACCACGGTCGAGGGCCGGCTCAGTGCCGTCGAACAGGTCGCGGCTCTCGACCCCGAAGTACCCCCACATCGAGCCGCCATAGAAGCCATTGTAGTTGATCATCAGAGCTCCGGCGGCGCCTCGCGTGCGGCCGAAGCGGTCCCGGGCATCGAGGAGCGGGATCCAGCGGGCGTTGTCATAGCCCTGGACGCCGGAGGCCGCCCAGCCGGTCAGTGTCGCCTCCTGCTGTGTGCCCTCAGTGAACAGGTACTGCCCTGCCCCGGGCTGCGCGTGTGTGGCCCGGCGCAGGGGGAAGCTAGGATCGAACACCCCGATCTGCGATGGGGCGACACGGAGGCCGTCTTGGGGATCGCCGGTGCTCGTGTTCATCGGCCGAGGTCCGGTGCCGGTGACCCGGGCGAGGCGGATGTCGTCGAACCACGCCGTGCCTGTCGCCTGGTACAGGCCCATCTTGATGTGCAGACGCGTGGTGCTCGCAGCGGGGGACACGTAGTAGGTGAACTGCTGCCAGTCATTGGTGCCCCGCACGGTGGCGAAGTCCTTCCACTCCCCGAGCTTGTCCTCATCACCGTACTCGTAGCAGGCGAGGTATGCGAACCCATAGCCGACGGGGTTGACCTCCTCGGTCTTCACCCAGCCGCTCACCCGGTAGCGCTCGCCTCGTTCGGGGGCGATGTCCGCGTACCAGCGGTCTTCGGCAAGATGGTGGGGATCCACGACGATCTTCGCGCAGACCTTGCCCTCCTTCGGCGACTCCTCCACGAGACTGCAGCCTTCGCCCGTCTTGCGCCAGCGTCCGTCGAGCTCCGTGCCCCCGGTCGGTGCGTCGGCGCTTGCCTCGAACCCGCCGTCAGGCAGATCGGAGTGCTTGCTCGCCTCCCTGAGGGCCTCCTCGAGGGCGACCTTCTCGTCCACCCACTCGCCGTTGCGCTTGAGGAGGAGACTCTCGAAGGCATAGCCGCCTGTGGAGATGAAGCTGCCGCCGCCACGGAGGAAGGCGAACATGTTCGCCCGGGCTTCCGCCGGGAAGGACTGCCCGTACGGGAGAACGACGAGACTGAACAGCGCCGGGTTGAAGGCGCGGGAACTCGCCAGTTGGTCCGCGGTCAGGTAGGCCACGGTCATCCCAGCATCGGTGAGGAGCCTGCCGATACGGTCTGGCGATGATGCGACACCCTTGGCCGGGAAGTCGTCCTCGCGGAACACAGCCACCGACTGATCGGGTCTCGTACCCCCGCCGAGGGTGGACACGTCGGCGAAGGCATACGCGGTCTCGCCTTCGACGAGGGTCCAGTTGTCGAACCACGCCGTCCCGCCGGCATTGTAGATCCCGCAGCGCAGGGAGATCATCTCGACCCCTGGCGCGAGCGTGAAGGTGAAGTCGTGGCGCGTCCAGTCTTGGGCGTCCTCAATGATGGCGAAGTCCTTGAACGCGACCCACTTGCCCCGGGAGTTCAACTGGTATACCGCTGCGTACGCATAGCCGCGGCCCTCGACGGCCTGGATGTTCTCGGTCTTCACCTCGACCGAGCAACTGAAGGTCTGCTGCCCGTCCTCGACGAGTACCTCCTGCGTGGCCCCCCCCTGACCGTCGAGCCGCAGGCACCGCCCCGTGCGGCCGGAATCAACGAAGCTCGCGGCCGTCGGCTT
>JALGSS010000474.1 GCA_029821745.1 Candidatus Zipacnadia bacterium | reverse complement strand
GGAGAGTGTCACAATCCTGGACGGGCCTGACTGCGCCAGGTTCGCCGGCTTCAGCCACGCCTCGATGGTCAGCTCATTCGTCTCCATGCACGCCTGGACGAGGGAGGCCGCCGGGCCATCGGTGGCGACAAGGGACGTGCTGGTGATGGTGATGCCCTGTTCGGTGCGCTGTACCCCCTCGTCGGGCAGCGTGAGGTCCAGAGGATCCTCGCTCCCGGAGAGGTCCTTCACGAGCGGTCCTTCCCCGCCGAAGGTATACAGCGCCTGCAGCCCTTCCGTCACTCGTGGCGGGGTGTCGAGATACGTGAAGACGGCCTTCGCACCGTCCGCGATGGGGTTGGGCTTCAGGGCTTGATCGGTAACACCGGCCACTTGGATTGTGTACTCCGTCTTGTCCGCCATCGCCGACGTCGTGAGCGTGACAGTGTCCTCGCCCACGCCCACTTTCGCGCCAGTGACTGCGATAGCGGGGGCAATCGAGAAGTTGGCGGCCTGCGATGCGCTCGCCCCACTCAGCGGCTCGGAGAACCGTATCACAACGCGCGTCGGATCGCCGCCGGCGATGATATCGGCGATCTGCGGCGGCGTGACGTCAGGCCCGGCCGTCTCGAGCACCAGCACATAGTCCGGATCGCCAGGCCCCGTGGGTGGGATGAATGCCTTGCTTCCCTTGTTGGGATACTCACCGATGGGCGTGCTCTCGCCGGTGCGCGGATCGAACCAGGACGCCTTCGCACCGATCCCGCTGATGGTGCCGAGATCGACACTGACCTCCTTGCGCACGGGGATGTACAGGTACGCGAAGGTGCCATCCTGGGCGCGAGCCGCGGGAACATAGGAGCCCTTGTCGCCAAGTCCCTTGGTCACGAGGGAGCGGTCCGGTACCAGCTTAGTCCAATCCCGGGACTCAATGAGGGCTCGCATACGCCCCATGTCGAAGGCGCCCGGCAGGTCCATGGCCACCCTCCACTCCGGCCCGGAACCCCAGCGGGACTGATCGCCCGTCTCCCAGAACTGGAAGATGCCGTTACACCCGTAGGTATGTCCGAGTGCTCCCGACAGCACTGCGTTGTACGCGGCCTTGCGCACGTCGAGATCGTCCATCAGCACTCCCTCGGAGCGCAGGCCGTGGATGATGTTCTCGTATCTCGGCTCGCCGTCGAGAGTGGGCTTGATGGGCTTCTTCTCGTAGTCCCTCAGCACATTCGCATAGTTCGGGTAGTCGATGCTGTGGGACGACTGGATCATATTAAAGTCGAGCCACTCGTCCTCGTGGAAGAACTCCGATGAGCTGTGCCCGCCACCCCGCGGGTGGTAGGTCATGAGGTGGCGGCCACCGTCAGCGTCCCCGATACCCTTCGCGAGCAGACGGTAGACCTCCTCAAAGCCTTTCGGCAGGCGGTCGCCACCCAAGACCCACACGATGTTGGGCTGATCCCGGTAGTAGGTCCCCAGCCAGTCCCCGTAATCATAGGCATTCTGAGTTGTGATCACCCGGTCCTGGGTGACGAAGTCTCCCCACGCCGGAAGCAGCGCCAGGATCATCCCCTTCTCCCTCGCGATGTCGAGGATCGCGTCCACGTGCATGAAGTACGCCGGATTGGGCGTGGACGGGTCGTCGCTCAACCACGGGCGCTCGCCGTCGGGACTCAGACGCAGGTCGCGCCGGCTCCAATGGGCGAGGATGCACTGGATAACGTTGAACCCCTTCCGGCGGCGGTTCTCCAGGTAGAGTTCGGCGTCTTCGATGGTCAGTTTGCTGAACATAGCCCAGCCGGTGTCGGCCAGCCAGAAGAACGGCTCCCCGTTCCCGTCGACCAGGTGCCGGCCGTTCTCGCTGACAGACAGAAAGAGGCTGTCGTCTGCGCTACAGGCCGCATTGGGGAGCCAAATGACAAGCACCGTAACCAAGGCCCAGACCGACGCAAGTGACAGCGGGTAGCGTGCGGCATGGTGACACAGCATGACACTCATCCTCTCGCATTCTTGGCTTCCGCGGGTTACCAGTTGATGTACCTCGGTCTTGTCTCCCACTCGTTCCTCTCGTATAGCGCGCGCTCCGGGTGCAAGAGCGAATCTCGCCCCGTTCCATCCACGCCCAAAGCCGTAAGCAGAGCGTCCCACAGCCGCTGGGCCTTGACGCCGGCTCGGGTGCCCTGCAATGCGTCGGGGTCTAGTGAGCACGTGACCAGTTGCCCTCGTCCGACTTCCCGGGTCGCGATCAGCCCGGGCTCGACGATCGAGACCCATCCGTTGGCCGCAGCAACGCTCTCCACATCCACCCATTGCTTCAGGAACAAGTCGCTCTCTACAATGGACTCGGTCAGCGCATGACGGGTCGTGCGCCCCACCATCACGCGCTGCGGTTCACGCTCCACCCCGAAGTCCGGTGCCGACGCTGCTCCCGGCAAGATCACCACTCGCGCGCCCTTCCCGGCGGAGCTCAGGATTTTCTCGACGCGCTCCCGTGACAGGGCATCCTTGCCGACGATGATCAGTCCGGCGTTCTCGATGCCCTCGTCGCGTGCACCTATCCCGAACCGGGCGGCAGATGCCGCCGCAGCGTCGTCGGTGGCGACGCAGGACACTGGTGCCGCTTCGCTGCGGCGGGTCAGATCTCCGAGCAGGTTCGCGATCAGACGACGGGACACCGGATCCGTTCCGAAGCGGGAAGTGACGTCGAGTTGGCAGAGCACGACTCGCCCTCGTCCCCAGCGCGCCTCCAACAGCGGCGAATCGGTCAGGTCAAAGCCCGACACGAGCAGCGGCTTGAAGGGCGCGTAGTGGGGGCGTCGATACGCGTATGTGCTCACGATGCCCCGATTCCCCCACTTGAAGAAACGCGCGGGCCATTTCGTCTCGGTCTCCGGGGGCGCATCGGGATACGGCTCCATGAAGTCGCTCTCGCCTCGGAAGTTGATGAAATCCTCCGGCCGAAGACCGGCAAGAACCGAGTGCCCTTGCGCCGCGATGAACACACGACGCGCCGACCGCTCCTGCAATTCCAGCCCGAGCGGGGCGCCCCGGGTCTGCTCGAAGACGAGCAAATTCGCGCCTGCGCTCAGGGCATCCTCGAGGCCCAGATCGTCGGCCAGCTTGACGAAGTCTTCGTTGTAGCTCTCCCTGCCCACGACGATGAGTGCGGCGGCGCTCATGTCTGAGCCGGCGTTGAGAGTCTCGAAGGCTACGCCCCCCTGGTCCAGCATCGCCGAGGTGCGCCCAACGGGGTCGAACAGAAGGACGCGCCCGTGGGTCCTGAGCGGCCCGGCAGTAGGGAATACCTCGAAGGCGAACGATTCCGGCTTGAAGTGCTCCTCGGGCTGAGACACGACGTCCACTGCCAGCGCAAACTCGGTCCGGTCCATCACTGCCGGCGCATCGAACTCGAGTGGGTAGAAGCTCGGCGTGCCTGCCTTCGCCACGGCCTCCACACGGCCACTTGCGAACTCCGCGCCGTCCGCGCCGAGCACTCGCCATCCGAGCTCGCAGGGGGTGTCTCGCCCGAGATCATTGAGTAGGACGATCTGCTTGCGGACTCGCTCCCCCGCGATGAAGCTGTGGTCCTTTGAGGGCCAGTCACCCGGTGGCCCGGCGATGTACAAGTCAGTATCGCCGAAGTACCGGCGGAGAGCCTGCATGACCTGAGACGGCTCTCCGTCGGGATCCTCGAAGTCCCAGTTGATCGCGTTGAACACAATGCCTGACATGCCGTAGGTGCGCCACGCGCGCAGGCTCTCCCGCGCGAACAGGGACTTCACGCGCTGGTAGCCGGCGTGGTGCTTAATGAGTGCGCGCAGCCGCGTGCCCCGGGGCTTGCGGTCAATGTCGTACAGGTCAAAGAGCTCAGGAGAGATCAGCGAGTAGGCCTCGGGGCCGAAGTACTGCGCCGTGATCTCGTCGAAGATCGGCTCGTCGCTGTACACGACGGACAGCGGGAATTGACGCGGGCGGAACCAGTATGGGACCAGCATCAGCCCGTGTTCGCAGGCCATCAGGGGGAAGGGGCGCTTCTCGGCCCACCGCGAGGGCCACTCCGACCGCTCCTGGAGGGGCGAGGTCGGCCCGATATAGCAGTTGAGGGTGAAGATGTCGCCGAAGTTCCCGCAGGCGTGGTGGTAGACCGGCCGCGAATCCACACTCTGAGCGATCCGCTGGGCCTCCAGGCACTCGCGCTCTTTCTGCAGGAACGCCGCGCTGTCCGGCTTGTAGGAGCCGTCGATCTTCGACGGGGGGACGATCTTCGACGGGGGGATGTACCACCGGTGCCCCGCGTAGTTGAAATGCATGTACCACATCGCCACAGATGCGTGATTGCCCGTCCGGCGGATGTGCTTGTCAATGCGCCGCCGGTACAACCGCGCCACTTCCGGCTCGAAGATTCGCTTTTTCATCACGTCAACGCCGGGGAGAATCGGCAACGCAAGCAGACCGTTCTCATCGGCGTAGTCCAGGACGCGCTCAACGGCGGAAGGGGCGTCCCGTGTACCAACTGTGGCTGATCGGCCCGGAGAGCTCGAAGCAGTTCATCCCGGCGGCCTTCAGTTGCTTCACGCGCGTAAGCTGGTCGCCCCACGCGAGGTCGACCTGGTGTCCACGCAGGTGCACGGGCTTGCCGTTGAGATAGAAATCGGACCCGCGCATCGTGAACTCGCGGAAGCCGAAGCGAACGGGCTCACTCTCGTCCACGACATTCCCATTCTCGCGCACTCGCAGGCGCACTGTGTACAGGAACGGGTCATCCAGCGCCCAGGGGTGCGCGTCCGGCCAGTCGAAGGTGCTCTTGATCCGGGACAGTTGCGGCGCTAGCGCGAGATCATCCGAGGGCTGCGGCTCAAGGCGGCATGTGTGGGTGAAGCGCTGCTCAACACCGTCCGGCTCCCCGGCGGGCGTCACGAGGAACTCCAGCTCAACCTGTCGCGGTTTGTCGCCTGCATACAGGTCGCAGGAGAACTCGATCATCTTGTCGTCCACCCGCGGTCTGATCGCCAGGTCCTCAGCGAACACGTCGGGCAGGACTCTCAGCGACACGCTGCCGTACAGCCCGGCTATCTGGGCTCCGCCGCGCTTGCTCACGGCGATGGTCAACGTATTATTTTCGTCGTACCGGAGAGCAGCGGACACATCGTACGACTCATGCTCCCAGCCGGGCAGCCGACCGATTCGCTTGCCATTGAGGACGATGTCCGCCAGGCCCTCGCTGCCATCGACCCGCAAGAACACTCTTCGCCCTTGCCAGCCATCGTCGGGGCGAAAGGTGCGTTGGTAGTACCCGGTGGCCATCTCATCCAGCGCGACATCGCCCCATTTCCCCCGCAAGGGCTTGCCGTCGGGGTCGATGGTGTCGCCATTGGTCGTCCAATAGCCCGGCACGCGGCTCAAGCCCCAGCCGCCCTCGGGAAGTTGGGCCAAGGGAGTTGCGGAGGGCAAGAACGCCCACCAGCCGTCCA
>JALGSS010000473.1 GCA_029821745.1 Candidatus Zipacnadia bacterium | reverse complement strand
CCGTCGGTCTCGCGGACCCACTGCGGCGGGTCATAGGTGACGTGCCGGCCCAACCACTCGCGGTAGATGTCGGCGGCGGCGTGCCAGTCGCCCTCATGGAGCCCACACCTGAAGGTCGCCGAGTCCCAGCGCTCGCCAGGGCGGATGCGTGGGCCCTTGCTGAGGGCGAGTTCGACGGCGCCCATACCAGGCTTCGCCTCGGCCCGCAGCGCGCCGGTGAGCCACGTCTCGTCCTCGGACGCGAGGTACAGCCCGGCGCCGCCTTCGGCAGTCTCGAACACGTCAAGCCAGCCCATCGTGGCTTGGCCGCTACAATACAGTCCCGTGCCGGGCGCGTTCATTGCCGGCTCGGGGATGATCCGCCCTGAGCCCGCCCAGTACGGCCACGTCAGGAAGTCGTCGTCGCCGGTCTTGCCGATGGCCACATTGCGGATGACCGGGAATTCGACCTGGACGATGTGCCACCCCTCGGCTTGGTTGGTGACCTGGATGCGCCAGGCGGGGAGTTGGCTCTCGGCAGCCAGATTGACGGAGCACTTAACGCTGCAGTGTCCGCCGGGAACAGTCACTCGGTAGTGGAACACGGCCGCGAGAGCCTGCGCCGGGCCGCCATCCAGGCGACCCGACACTTCTCTTAGATCGACTCCCTCGAGGACGGCGGCGTTGGGATCGGTCCATGTCAACTCGCGTGTTTCGGTGTTCCATAGCTGCAGCCTGAAAGGCGGCCCTGAGGGAGCAAGCAGTGCGTCCAGATCACGGCCGGAGTGGCTCATCTGCAGCAGAGCGCCGGTTGTGAGGTCGAAGGTCAAGCGCTGGGTGGCATTCGCTAAGTCGAGTGTCGAGGGCGCGCCTTCGTACTGCAGGCCGGCGCCACGGATGGTAGTCTGGGCGGTCGGCACTATCTCTAGCTTCAGCGATACCGGGCTGTTATCCGGCTTAGCGATCTTGACGGCGCCCATATCACCATCGGCGCCAAGCGCGACCTCAGCGCCGTCGGGGCCCAGGGCCAGCAGGCGCACCGGCTCAGCTTCGCCGGTGACATCAGCCTCAGCTTTGAGCCACTTGTCTACGCTGGGAGGCCGGAAGGGCGGAAAGGTCACGGCCATGCGGTCGGGAATGTGGGGCGTCGCCGCCGCTTCGCCCAGGCCTTCGGGCTGGAAGTCCGCCGGCCCCAGCGCGATCTTGTCAAGCTGGGTGCCATCCTCCCGCCACCAGATCGCGATGCGGTGCAGACCGGGAGTCAGGTCCCAGTCAGGCCCACGCAGCCAGAACCACTCACCAATATGCCCGGGGGCCTCATCGTTTCCGAAGACCGTCTTCTCTTCGTCGTCAAGCTGGAGGAAGAAGGAGTTGCTGCCGATGTCCGGCCAGAAAGTACGGGCCCACAGGGCAACTGTGGCGGGTTCTGCGACCTCCACGAAATACACGACACCGCCCGTGTCTCCCCGGAATGAACGGTCGGGGATGAAGGCGCACTTACCATCGGAGACGCCCTCGCTCTCGGCGACGATGACCGGCGCGGAAAGCTCGGATGGTTGCTCGGCCTCGGCCCACAACACCTTGCGCGCATCCAGGCTGAAGATCGGCGATGGGACCACTGCTCCGTCGCGGAAGATCGCGCCCTCAAGCTTAGCGCTGGACAGATTGAGTTGCCTGAGCTGGGGGACTCCGTGGGCTGCGTGCCCTGCCAGGAGAGCGAGGGCGACAAACGCAACTGCCATGCTTGGTCGGCTCATAGTCTACGGCTCCAATCGGGCGGATGTGTCTTCACCCACTGTCTGTGGTGCGTCTCCGGACCGGGATTCACGGTATCAGAGTGGGTGCCCAGGTAATCGGCTGAACGGTCGGTCGATCGAGATGGAACTTCACCACCTCGGGTGCTGCGACCTGCACATCCGGCTCCGGAAGCGGCAGACGCTCGGGGGCGGCAGTCGTGGCGGGCGCCGGGCATTTTCTGCGCCGGCAGGAGCCGAAGAGGAAGGGGAATAGGACGCCACGGACCGCGACCTGCGAGACGCGCCGCTTCAGTAGAGTGTGGAGGGACAGTGGCGAAATGCAGGTTCGCTGTTGGGCCAGAGGCATACGCCTGCATAGGGCAGGACAGGCGCGCGCTCAGGGCGAAATCTGATCCAGGGGTGTGGGTGAGACGCGCAGGAGGAGGGAATGGGCATGAAGCGCGCGGGATGGGGAGTAGCTGTAGCGGCATTCCTGATGGTGGCAGTCGTCGTCGGATATCCAGCGCTGCGCGAGAGGCGCGAGGTCTCCGCCCAGGAACAGCCTGACACGACGCAGCAGGCAACGGATCTGCCGGGGGGCGGAGGGTCTCCGTGGCGGAGTGCGGTAGTGCCGACCACCGGGAAGCCCAACCAGGTGATCCACATGATCAACACCCGTTTGGCATCAGCGATCGACGCAATCTCGGTTGAGGTCTACAAGGACGAAGACACGCCCGTTTCGTGAACGCGGGTTACGAGTCTGAAGAACCTCGGTCCTGACGCTCGGGTGTACGAATTGCAGCCCCTGCACGACGGGACTGTGCTGGTGCGCTTCGGTGACGGGAAGCACGGGGCGCGTCCCCCGGAGGCCCGGAAGGGTGTTCGCCTGCGCTGCCCGGCGGGATTGGGCGGCGAGGGGCAATGCACGCCCCTGGAGGTCGGGGCCTCCCCGCCAAAGAACGGTGATTCGACGCGATGGGCGCTTGGCAAGGTCTGGGATGAGTCGGCTGATGTCTTGCGGAAGCACGCGGCCGGGGGAATCTTCGAGATCACGACTCTTCGACCGGTGGATGACGGGTTCACTGAGATCAAGCTGTATGAAGTGCCGGGCGCCCGGCTGCATACCTTTCTGACCGAGGCCGATGAATGGCTCGCAAAGGGCCAGTCCATCGTGTCTGTTGGGCCGCAGCACTGAACGCAGACACTCGTAAGTCACATCTGGAGGCCGCATGCTGGAAGGCAAACAGGTCATCTCACGGTACGGTGTCGTGGCTGCGGAGCCCCAGGAGGCCGCGCGAATCGGCGCGGGAGTGCTTGAAGCCGGTGGCAACGCGATGGACGCGGCCTCTGCGGCCGCACTGGCGTCCTGCATGATGAGACCCCACGCCACAGGCGTAGCAGGATATGTCTGCGCGGGGTTGGTGGTCGAAGGGAAGACGGGGCGCGTGTGGTCGGTTGACTGCAACGCGGTTGCTCCGGCTGCGGCTCACGACGGCATGTTCGAGGTCCTGCCCCTCGCGAACGGGACTTCCATCAACGAGCGGGAGTACCGCTGTCGCGTCAGGGACAGCGCCAACGAGCACGGGCCGCTGGCTGTTGCCGTTCCTGGGATGATGGGCGGCATGGGGATCATCTGGGAGCGCTGGGGCAAGCTCAGGTGGGATCAGATATGCTCCCCGTCAATGGAGCTGTTGGACCAGGGATTCCCATTCGGCCCCGTGGCCGGGTCCATCCGCAATCTCGCCGACACGATCCGCCGATACGAGGCGTCGGCCAAGCATCTCATGCCGGGAGGCGAGCCCCCTGACGCGGACGACGTGTGGCACCGGCCGGACATGGAGAAGACGCTGGCCCGGGTCTCTGAGGCGGGATGGCGCGACTTCTACGATGGCGAGCTCGGTCGCACCATCGCCGACCACATTCAGGATCTAGGAGGCATCCTGACCCGGGAGGACATGGCTGCCTTCGAGCCCCGAGTCACGCCCCCGCACGAGATCACATTCCGCGGGGCCAATGTCTACGGCGCGATCCTGCCGAACGGCAGCCTCACGGGCCTGCAGATACTGCAGATGCTGGACTGCTTCGAGCCTGTCCCTGACGACTCGGCTGCGTACTGGCATCGGTACGCGGAAATCCTGAAGCTGGCGTGGCGCGACCGGCTGAGATACCTGGCGGACCCGGACTTCGCCGATGTGCCCGTGGATCGGCTCCTGGATGGGAACTACGTCATGGGCCGAACGGAAACGCTCCGGCAGTTGCCCGATCGAGTCGACAGTCACACGCCACCATTCCTGGCCGACCCAAGCCACGGCACGCTGCATCTGTCCACGGCGGACGCCGAGGGCAATCTGGTCGCCATGACCATCTCCCAGGGCGGGGCGTTCGGTTCGTGCGTCACTGTGCCCGGCACGGGTCTCATTCTGGGCCACGGCATGTTCAGATTCGACCCGCGCCCGGGAGGAGCCAACTCCGTCGCGGCTGGGAAGCGACCCCTGAACAACACGTGCCCCCTGATGATTCGCTCCGCCGGCCGAGACGTGGCGCTCGGGCTCCCAGGCGGGCGACGCCTCATCGCCGTGTCGGCGCGCATGGCGCAGCTCATGGTCGAAACGGACC
>JALGSS010000472.1 GCA_029821745.1 Candidatus Zipacnadia bacterium | reverse complement strand
ATGCGCCAGTGGACCCTGACGGAGCCGGAAACCGATGAGCCGCGGTTTGCCCTCGGCTACCCGCCGACGAGCCACTACGGCGGATTGCCGATCGACGCCCCGGTATCCGGCTGGTGTCAGGCGACGCTGGCGATGATGGTCATCATCGTGCTGACCATATGGTACCTCGCGATGGAGATGCTCAAGGACGGCTTCCATTACCACGCGGTATTGTGGGCGGGATTCGTGTTCGTTGGCGGCACCGTTTTCACGCGGTGCCTGTTGCACTATCTGCAGAGCTCCACCCCGACGCCGAAGCCGCGGGCGAGCAGGCCATGAGGGCCGCAGGGCGTCTTGACTTGCCCCCTTGCCCGGCATACAATTCCTAAAATGCACCACCACTACCCAGCGCGGCGGGACTGTGCCTGCCGCGCGTTGGTTTATTGCTGGGCATGATCCTTGCCGTGCTGGCCTACAACCTGGGCAACTTCCTGCGGAGGTTGGTGCTGCCGAAGGAGATGGCACGGTGGAGCCTGACGAGTCTCCGCGAGGGGCTGGTGAAGATCGGGGCCAGACTGACCCGTCACGCCCGGCGACTGGTCTTGCGGATGGCAGAGGTCGCGATCACGAGAGACCTGTTCGCGCAGATCCTCGACCGCATCAGGTCGCTGTCGCCGGTGCCCACATGATGATCGCCCAGGCAGACCGCCACAAGGTCACCGATCAGGCCATTCCTGCCGGGACGGCGGCACTGTCATGCCCGCTGTCAATACTGCTGGCGGAAACGAAGTCCACAACCCCTCAATACGAGGGGCAGAACCGGCCGATCTCGGGTCCTGTGGCGAGATATGCAGGTTTTTGGAGTCCGGATAGTGAACCATTACAGCGAACAACTGACCGTTCAGCCAACGCCCGGGCGCCCAGTTCCGTATGGGGCATCTCGGTCATTTGAAGGAGGCTGTGAGGCCATATTGGATAAACTGCGCATCGGCTTGCTGGCCAAGAAGCGGGGCAACTTCACAATCCAGGAGAAGTACACAGGCGTAGAGGGTGTCGTTGATGAGACGGACGCTGAAGTGCGACACCACCAACAGGCGTTGACGGAAGCGGGCTATGAGGTTCATCAGATCCGCTGGGGACCGGGCTTCATCGGCAAGCTGAAGGAATCGCAGGTCGACCTGGTCTTCAACATCTCAAGTCTGGTGGAGGCGGCGATCCTGGAAGAGCTTGAGCTGCCCTACGTCGGCTCCGCCCTATTTGCGATCGCGGTCGCCGCCGACAAGTCCTTAGCCAAGAAGCTCTGGCAACGCGTCGATCTACCCACTTCGCCGTTCCACGTGGCCCGAACGGAAGAGGACTGCGAGGTCTTCAAAGAGTCTCCTCCCTTCGAGTACCCGTTGTTCCTCAAGCCCGTGGCCGGGCGCGGCAGCGCAGGAATAGACAGGACGTCCGTGGTCACCAACCACGAGGAACTGGTCGCTGGGGTGCAGGCGAGGCGTCGAACCATCGGCCAACCGGTCCTCATCGAACGGTTTCTGCAAGGGCGCGAGGTTTCGGTGGGCATCCTGGGCAACGCTGAAGACCCGAGAGTTCTGCCTCCGCTGGAGATCGTGTGTCGCGAAGGGGACGTGACGCTGACCTTTGAGAAGAAAGCGCTGGACGACGATTCCTTCCTCTGTCCCGCGCCGTTGACTACGGAAGAGACCGAAACGGTGCAGCGGCTCGCCTGCCGGGCGTACCGCGCATTGGGCCTCAGGGACTACGGCCGCATCGACATGATACTGACTGACGAAGGGCCGTTCCTGCTGGAAGGCAACACCTTCGCGGGTCTTATGTGCACGCCCCTGGAAATGCCCCACAGCTACTTGGGTATCATGGCTCGTGCGGCGGGGATGGACGGCCCAGGGCTGCTCGACGAGATCATCCAGGCCGCTGTGACACGCCTCCGGCCCGGACGCGCCTTTGCTGTCCGTGAATGCCCTCCGGTCAAGGCAAGGCGCAGCGCTACAAACGCCGTCAAGCGAGTTCATGGGGGGCGCGTGTTGCAGGCCGCCCCCTTGGACCGTCCACATGGAGCTGATACACGTTGCGTCCCGCGTGGCTCGAAATAGACTTGGATGCTATCGGTCAGAATCTCTCAGACGTCAGACAATTGGTCGGGCCGGGTGTCGACGTCATCGCGGTGATCAAGTCCAACGCGTATGGGCACGGCGCTGTGCCCGTGGCTCGGCGAGTGCTGGCCGGCGGCGCGAAGCTGCTGGGCGTCGCTCTGATTCAGGAAGCCATCGAGCTGCGTGAGGCCGGGATCACCGCGCCGATGCTCGTCCTCGGGACGACTGATCCGTCCGAGGCCCCCGAGTTCGTCGAGTATGGCGTGATGGCGGCGGTGGGTGGCGAGGATCTGGCGCGGGCGCTGTCGGAGGCGTCTGCCCGGATCGGCAAGCCCGCGCTGTGTCACATCAAGATCGATACAGGAATGGGCCGACAGGGCGTGCGGCCTGAAGCGATACGGTCGCTCGGGCAGGCCCTTAGCGCGTTGCCGAACCTGAGTATCGAGGGAGTGTTCAGCCACTTCGCCTCATCGTCGGGCGACACGGAGTTCACCGAGCATCAACGAGAGACATTCCTCGGCGCCGTGCCGGTGCTGGAGACCAGTCTCGGGCGGCGCATACTGCTGCGGCATCTTGCGAACAGCGGCGGCATCGTGCACCATCACGACGCGTGGCTCGATGCAGTGAGGCCCGGCGCATTGCTGTACGGGATCTCCGAACTGAACGGGGCGGACTTCCCGTCGACACTGCGCCAGGCGATGTCACTAAAGGCCAAGATCGTGTTCACCAAGGGCATCTGCGCCGGGGATTCCGTCGGCTACGGCCGGGCCTTCGTTGTGTGCCGAGAAGCCTGTACGGCGGTCCTGCCGTTGGGCTATGCGGATGGGTATCCTCGATCCCTGACGAACAATGCGGATGTGCTTGTGCACGGGAAGCGCTGCCCGGTTCTGGGGCGCATCTCCATGGACAGCATTGTCATTGATGTGACGGAAGTCGAGGCCGTACAGGTGGGCGATGAAGCTGTGCTGCTCGGACGCCAAGGTGACGAGATGATCACCACCGGCGAGCTGGCGAAGCAAGGCGGCACGATCGTGGAGGAGATCTGTGCGAGAATGGCCGGCCGGCTACCCAGAGTCTACACAGAAAATGGTGACGCAGAAGGGGACTGACGATGGCACTTGCCGACGAGCTTCTCGCACAAGATGCCCTCGCTGTCGCGGGTGTGTCCCGCCGGGCGCGAGGCTACGGCTACAAGATGTGGCGGCACCTGCAGTCGAAGGGCATCCGCGTGTATCCTCTCAACCCGAATGCGGACGAAATCGAGGGCGAGCGAGCGTATGCCTCGGTGAAGGACTTGCCGGAGCCCATCGGCGGCATGGTCACTGTCGTGCCGCCTGAGCGGACCCTCGCGATTGTCCGGGAGTGCATTGAATTGGGCGTCCCGCGAGTGTGGATGCAGCCCGGCTCCGAGAGCGACGAAGTGGTTAAGCTCGCCGAGGACAACGGGATCGCCGTCTCTGCGGGAGCGTGCATGCTACTGCTGTGAGCCCCCGCCGGCGGCGCTGATCTCACCCGCGATTTCCACTGCCAGGGGACCCATCATGCCTGAAACCCACACCGTCACTGTCCGCACCCCCGCAACCACCGCCAACCTTGGCCCCGGGTTCGACTGCCTCGGACTGGCCCTGGGATTCTTCAACACTATCGAGCTCTCAATGGCCGACGCCACCGAGGTCGACGTGACGGGATTTGGCGCGGAGAGCTTGCCCCGGGATGAGACGAATCTGGTCCTGCAAAGCGCCCGGCGTGTGGCTGAGCGTATAGAGGCCGACGTTCCGGGTTGGCGCCTGCGGCAACACAATGAAATCCACCTGGCCCGAGGCATGGGGAGCAGCAGTTCGGCCATCGTGGGCGGCCTCGTCGCCGCGAACGAGTTGCTGGGCGGCCGGCTGTCTGATCGCGAGCTTCTGGATATCGCCGTGGCAATCGAGGGCCACCCGGACAATGTGGCGCCGGCCCTCCTTGGAGGCCTGACCGTGTGCTGCACCGATGACGACGGCCTGGGGGTTGCGCGGTTCGAGCCGCCTGTTGGCCTGATGGCCTGCCTGGCGATTCCCGACTATGAAGTCAGCACTGAGGACGCCCGCAAGGTGATGCCCGAGAGCATCCCTCACGGCGACGGGGTCTTCAACACGTGCCATTCGACGGCGGTTCTCGCGGCACTTGTGTCTGGGGACATGGCACTGCTGGGGCAGGCGATGAAGGACCGGCTGCACGAGCCGTACCGAGCCCCGCTGGTGAAGGGCATG
>JALGSS010000471.1 GCA_029821745.1 Candidatus Zipacnadia bacterium | reverse complement strand
TAGGGGGTCGAAGATATGGTCCCGGGCGTACTCATCCAGGGGCCGGCCCGAGACGGCCTCAACGATCGAGGCCAGCAGGATGTATCCCAGGCACGTGTAGGTGAAGCTCGTCCCTACGGGATACAACAAGGGCAGTGTGCATATGTCTGCCACGACCTGTGGGCGGCGCTCTTCAGCGGGCACGTTCTCGCCGAACGCGCTCAGGTAGTTCTTGTACGCGGGAATGCCCGCCGCATGGGTCAGCAAGTGGCGAATCGTGGCGTCCTCACGCCCGTCGCCCACGAAACCGGGCAGATACCGGCTGACCGGGTCGCGCAGGAGTATCCAGCCATTCTCGACCAACTGCATGATCGCCGTCGCCGTGGAGACAGGCTTCGTGACCGATGCGAGGTCGAAGACGGTGTCCGGCAACATCGGCCGATCTTCGGGCGTGGTCATCCGCTTGCCGAAGGCTTCGTGGTAAAGAACATCGTCTCCCCTGCCGACAAGCACAACGGCGCCCGGCGTCTGTCCCTCATTGATGGCGTCATGGACGGCTGCGGCGATATCTCGCTCAAGCTGCATAGGTCCCGCTCCCGGGGTATTGATGTGCCGACAGAGGCTAACATATCGCAGGAATGGCCTTCGATCAAGCCCGCCGGAACAAGGGATTGCCCTCGCAGTCGCGAATACCTGCATTACTGAATGGAAGTCGACGATGTTGTTGGTTCACAAGGAGTGATTACGTTGACACACCGGTACCACGTGACCTTGCCTTATCTCGCGCTTCTCGCAGCGCTAAGCGCATCCTGGGCCTTCGCCGCCGGCGCGGGGCCTCTTGTCACCGCGCCCTACCTGGCGGGCCCGGTGGGAATTGACGGAGCCTTCGAACTGGACGAGTGGGACTTGGCGAACGGCCTGTGCGCCTTCGTCGACGTGATGGACGGCAAGTTGTCCGCCGCGCAGCCGGAAGTCTATCTGTCTCGTGACGATGCCGCCCTGTACGTGGCGGCAAGGCTGCCGCTGCCCCGGGGCAAGTACCCCGTCGCACGAGTCGACGCCCGTGACGGCAATCTCTGGGATGACGATGCGCTGGAGGTCTTCATCGACCCCGGCACCACCACGGGCGACTACTACCAGTTCATCGTGAACTCAAGAGCTGTGCAGTGGGACTCCAAAGGCAAGGACAAGTCCTGGGATGCCGAATGGACTGCGGCCGCCGGGGTCGAGAAGACCTACTGGGTGGCCGAGATGCGCATCCCCTTCGCGTCCCTGGGCGTTGACGCGCCGGAAGACGGGGACGCGTGGCGCGTGAACTTCGCCTGGGACCGCAAGACCCCGGCCCCGCTGATCGCATCATGGTCGCATCTGAGCGGCACGCTGCACAAGCCGGAGGCCTTTGGCACCCTCGCCTTCGCGAGCGGGACGCCGGTCGTCCACATCGCGGGCCCCGGCGACCCGTGGGAAGGAAGCATCGGGTTCGCGGGCAAGTGGGGCGCCGGGGTGGCGTCCGAGGCGTCGCTGAAGGTCGTACGGCACGTCGACGATGAAGAGATGGTCGTCGGCGACAAGCGCGCCGTCCATCCCGGGGGCGGAGCGGTGGCCGATCTGGTCCTCGCGGTCATGCTTCCGAAGGACGAGCGATTTGTGGCGGCGGGAGACTACACGGTCTCCCTCACCGTCACGGAAAAGGGCAAGCCGGTGTACGTCGCCGGCGCGCCGATGACCGTGCTATCGGCGGTCAACGTAACGCTGGATAAATACCTCCTGACGGGCGGGCTGAAGGTCCGCGCGGATATCGCGGGTGTGGGCATCTTCGAGCGTAACGCCCGGGTGAGAGCCAACCTTCTCGGGCCGGACGGCAAGAAGCTCGCGTCCAGGCTCTTGAGGCGAACACTGGGCACCACGCGTTTCGCACATGACTTCGACATCGCCGAACTGGCGCCCGGAGACTACTCCGTCGAGGTGGTCGCGGTCGGGCGCAAGGGTCACTTGCTCAAGAGGGAGATCGCCGTGTTCACGAAGCCCGAGCCTCCGGACTGGCTGGGCTCCAGAGAGGGCGTCACGGACGAGGTTCTGCCCCCCTGGACCCCAGTCGAAGTGGACGGCAGCACGGTGAAGGTCTGGGGGCGTGAGTACGGCTTCGACACCATGCCCTTCCCGAAGGAAGTGCAGGCGGCCGGAGAGTCAATCCTCGCCGGGCCGATCACGCTGAAGCTTACAGCGGACGGCACCGAGTACACGTGGGCCTCCGAGCAGCAAGCCACCACCATGGAGACGGCGCCCAATGAGGCCCTGCTCGTCTCCTCAGCCACGGCAGGCAAGGTGCGCTGCTCAGGTGAGATAGCCGTGGAGTACGACGGCATGGTGCGCTGCGACTTCACCATCTCCGCCAAGGGGGTCAAGTCCATCGAGGACATGACGCTCGTGGTCCCGATCAAGGAGCAGCACGCGAAGTACCTGTACCATTTCCCCGGTCGCTGGCGCAGCGCGTACAACGCCGGCGCTCTGCCGGAAGACGGCTTCACCAGTGCCTTCCGCCCCTTCATATGGCTCGGGGACGAGGACCGTGGATTGGCGTGGTTCTCCGAGTCGGACAGGAACTTCTTCGTCGACGATGCAGACAAGGTGGTGGAGATCAAGCGGGAGCGCGGCGTGGCCACGCTCCGCGTACACATGATCCAGGGGCAGTACAAGCCCGGTAAGCCCCTCGACTACACCTTCGGGTTCCAGGCGACACCCGTCAAGCCGTTGGACCCGGACGTGTGGGACTACCGCATCTGCCATCAGGGCAGCTACGGGATCGAAGACCAGCCATGGTTCAGCCCGGCCACTATCACGTATCCCGCGGAGGGGAACGTCAACCTTGAGCAGGGCACTTTCGAGGCCTGGATACGGCCCGTGTTCGACCCGCAGCCCGACATCGCCGCTGATGATCCGGGCCGGGGAGTGCTGAACCGAAACCTGTTCTCAGTAGACTTCCCGGGCGGCGACAGGATCGGCTTCTACTGGAACGTCGATGACCGAGGCATGCGGGTCTACTACCGCCGGGGCACGACGCACCCGTTGGTCATGGGGCATCGCGCTGACTGGAAGGCAGGTGAGTGGCATCACGTCGCCTTCTCCTGGGGTGACAAGACCCGGATCTTCATCGACGGCAGCCAGGTGGCTGAAAGCGACTACAAGGGCACGATCCCTGGTGACCTGTCCGAAGCCAAGATTCTCATCGGCGAATCGCCCAGCGAGTTCGACATCGACGAGATCCGCATCTCCAGCATCGCGCGGGACTACTTCGACCTGACCCAGCCCGCCGCTCAGGATCGTTTCACGCTCCTGCTGGACCGCCTCGATTCCGTCGACCCGAATCTGACTGAACGCCCCACTGCGCCGGAGGTGGGCACCGCGGGCGTGGCCAAGGGCGGCACGGTTCTCAACGGGAAATGGGGCTACGCGTACGCCCTGTACCAGGCCGGTACGAAGAAGAACAAGCTGGATCGGCTGGCCGAGCTTGGCGTGCGCACTCTCGTGTTCCACGAGCACTGGACCGATATCCAGAACTACACCAGTACCACCCACGGCGAGAAACTGCACAAACTCGTGAAAGCCTGCCACGAGCGCGGGATCAAGCTGCTGCTGTACTTCGGCTACGAAATCTCGAACATCGCGCCCGAGTGGGACCTGTACGCCAACGAGTGCCTCGTGGCCCCGCGCAGGGGCGGGTACCATCGCCTGCCGGAGCAGAACGCCTACATCGTCTGCTACAACAGCAAGTGGCAAGACTTCATGGCCGACGGCATGGCCAAGATGATCGACGAGTACGACATCGATGGCGTCTACCTGGACGGCACCGCGAACCCGTGGGGATGCAGCAATACGCTCCACGGCTGCGGGTATGAGAAGCCGGACGGGACGATGGGGACCACCTACCGTATCTTCGCCACCCGCGACATGATGCGCCGCATCTACACCCTCGTGAAGACGCGGAAGCCCGACGGGCAGGTCAATGTCCACCAGTCCACCTGCATGACCATCCCGACTCTCGCATGGGCCACCAGCTACTGGGACGGCGAGCAGTTCGGCGGCATCCAGCGGGGCGCTGATCCCCTCGAAGTGCTGCCGATGGACGCTTTCCGCTGCGAGTTCATGGGCCGCCAGTGGGGAGTGCCGGCCGAGTTCCTCTGCTACAACAGGCCCTACACCTACAAAGAGGCGATGGCCTTCACGCTCCTGCACGATGTCTTGGTCCGGGGCGCTCTCGGTGGCTCGCTGGAGCTGGAATCGAAGCTCTGGCACGCAATGGAGGAGTTCGGACGCAAGGGCTCCGTTTACTTGCCCTACTGGGCCGAGACGCAGTATGTGAC
>JALGSS010000470.1 GCA_029821745.1 Candidatus Zipacnadia bacterium | reverse complement strand
CTGGCTGACCCCGAAGAGCTCCGCCATGTCCTTCTGGGTCATCTTCTTCGCCTTGCGGGCCTCGCGGATGACCTCGCCAACCATCGGTTTCTGGCGGCCGAGAGCTCGTTCGAGATCCTCCGCGGTCTCATGGACCTGAATGCCCTGATCGCGGATCGCCTGACGCCGACGCTCGCGGTAATCGGAGGGCAGGAAAGGCCGTAGAGTGGCGCGTAGCAACTCGGCCTTGGGCATCTTCTTCAGCTTGTCCAGGGGGATCCACTGTTTGTTGCGATAGCCCGCGACAACACCCCCATAAAACTGTTCGACGAGCTTCTCGACATCATCGAGAAACTGGCGCAGGGTCTCGGACTGGCGCGGGGCGCCCTCCTTCGTCGAGAAGTACCCCACCATCGCCAGCCAGCCACCGCGGCGCTTCGACGAGGCGGAGCCGCCGATGGTGTAGCTCTGGCCCGGGCGGTACCCATTGCCGCCCGCGAGGACGAAGTCTTGCCCCGTCGGCAAGAGCGGGCAATCGGCGTGGGTATACAGGCGCTCTCTGCTCCCGTAACGGTTAGGGATGACCTTCAACTTGCGCCCGGGATGCCGTTGCCAGTTCAGGGTAAGCTCGCGCTCGAGACAGTCATCCAAAGCCCGCTGCGACGTGCTCAGGCCCGTTGCTCCGTGCGCGAGATATCGGGCTGGATCGAAGGTGAGATATGGCTGAGCCTTCTGGCGCGGCTGGTTTTTCTTCGCGGGTTTGCCGGTGAGGACTTGCCGGTCCTCGGGCGTCAACGGCTTGGACCAGTTGAATAGCAGCCGGCTGCCGGTTCCGTTGAGGGTGGTCTCATCCGATTGGAATACATTCAGGCAGCCCAGGAAGCCCGGCTGCACATCCAGCAGATAGCACCCTCTCGGGACTTCCTGGGGCGGTGCGGGGGGATCGTCGTCGTCCCCACGGTGCAAGTGGCCGAAGCCCTTTACCTTCTCGCCGTCCAGACCGCGCACGGTGAAGGAGACGCTGGCGAGAGACGCCAGTACCGCGTCGACATCGCGCTTCCAGTTCGGCGGCACCTGCTTGCCCTCGACCTCCCACAGAGCCATGCGCACGGCCTCGGCGGGGATCGCCACCCAGTTGGTCTTCTGGTGGTACACCGCCCCCTGAATCAGCCCCATGAGGGTGTGGCCGCGCTTCCAGATCGCGATGGCCTCGGAGGCGACATCCACCACTTCCTGCATCTTCAGGATTTCCTCTTCGTACATGTCTGAGAACAGGCTGTGGGCCGCGTCGGCCTGCAGGTCCTCGATTTGCTTGCGCTTCGCCTCCACGCGCCGGGTGAGTTCCACCTGCCACTCGTCCACCCACGGGCCGGCGAGATAACCCCACGCGAGCCCGATTTCCACGTACCCGCGGGGCGTTTGGAAGATGCGGCAGGCATACTCGCGGATGCCGCCGCTGGCGATGACCTCCCGGGCGGAGCGCTCTTGCCGCCGGTAGCCTGTGCTCATCCCCAGGCTGATCATCAGGTCTTTGACCGCTCGGGCATCGGTGGCCAGGTACGGCTGCTCCTCCCCATTCTGGCCTCGTCTCATGCCCCCCTTACGCTTGCGCAGCCCCTCCAGGCCCTCTTTCTCGTAGATCTTCCGCGCCTCTTCGTTGATCGCTTCCTCAAGCTTCGGCAGCTCGGACCAGCGCGGAAACAGCCCCCGGGTGTGGATCGCCGTCGCGATGACCTGGTGGGTGCCACGGTCGATGAGGGCCGGACCTACCGGCAGCGGGAAGGTCTTCGAGGGGACGACGCGCAGCGACATATCCTCTTCGGTCTCCAACGTTCCCGTTGTAAACGTTCCCATTGGAAACCTTGTATCGGCAACAGGCGTCGGATGGCTCTCCGGGCGCCCGGCTAAGCTATCGATCGTTTCATCGATCGCCTGAGTGATGCGCTGCCACAGCTCGTCGCTCGGAGGCTCCATCGACTTAGCGAGGGTGTCAGTAGGGGCCCGGACCAGCCCAACCACCACGGGGAAATACGCGAGATGCTCCTCCTCATCCAGCACCAGGGGATGGAACTGCAACGAGACCGCATATTCGCCGGCTGCACCCTCGGCGGGGGCCTGGAACATGAGCTCGGTGAGGGCGTTGAGCTCGCTTTCCAGGGCGTCGCGGATCGGGTTTGGCGGGAGGGGATTCTTAGCCTTCCCCTTGGGAAGCTGAATGAGATGAGGGCCCACTGCGACGGGCTGGAACAGGCGGTCAAGCAGGGCATGAAGCTCCCCCTGCTTGACGTTGCCGACGATCTTCTCGATGTCCGGGGGCAGGATCGGCTCGTACTTGTCCTCCGTCTTCCGATGGGCGACGCGGTTGGTGAGGAAGTGAAGGGCCACGGTGTTCGTGTGGCGGACGAAGGCCTGGGCGATATCGGTGGCGAGAGTGCTCTGCATGAAGGCCCGATTCGAGGTGGAGTGAGGCTCGACGAAAGCATCGTCCCAGTTCCAGTCAACCGGGAACTGGACCTCGACGGTGGGATTGTCCCACGTGATTTCGGTCTCGTCGGGAGCCTCAAGACACTGCTGCAGAGACGTCAGCGCGCTACGCACAACCTGCCACAGAGCCAGTTTGATCCAATTGGGCTCCTCCTGCAAGTACAGGTCGGAGAAGTACTCGAGGATCTGGGGCCCGAACTGCAGCAGCCCGAGGACGCGCTCGCGCTCCAGCCTGATCTCCGTCGGCACGGGTTCCTCGTCAGGGTCGCCAAGGAGCGCCTCAATCTCACCGAAAGGAAGGGTGGCGTCGGTGGTAGGCGGCGCTTTCTTGCTGGAATTCGGGCGTTTCTTCTTCATGTTGCACCTTCCGGCTTGTGTGGGGGCACACGGACGACCTAACGCATCCAGCAGGTCTCCTCAACGCAGGGCGCCTCTCCCCTATTCCTGGGGCGGCTATTTCAACGGGCGTCCGCCGCGGAGCTCCTGGTCGCGCTGCGGGAAGGGCCCGCCCTGCTCCTTCTCAATGGACTTGAGCGCCCTATCGAAGGCGTCCTCCGCGAGGCCTGCGAGGGTCAAGCCCGGGGTCCAGTAGACGGCGTTCTTGAGCCGGTCGATCAAGTCCACGGGCACATGCACCGTCAGGCGCTGTTTCTCAATCCGCTCACCGGTGGATACCGGAGCCGGCGCCTTCCGCTTCGGCTTGCGCGGGGCTGCGGGCTTGGGTTCCTCCTTGGCGATGGGCGCAGGCTCTGCTTTCGGCACCACCGCATCCAGCGGGTTCAGGCCGATGGTTGAGCGTTTAGGCATCTTAGCGGCTCCCTTCCTGGTGAATGACTTCCTCGGCCAGAGCGCGGTAATCCTCGGCTCCGGCGCTGGAGGGCGAATAGGCCGTGATCGGCAGGGCGAACGAGGGACATTCCGCAATACGGACGTTTTCTCTAATGTATACGTTGTATACAACGTTCCCGAAGTGGTCCCGCAACTGCTGCACCACCTCGCGGGCGTGACGCGTCCGCAAATCCACGCGACACGGCAGTATCCCCGTGATCTGCAACGCGCCGTTCAGACGCTCCTTGACCACATCGACGGTCTGCAAGAGCTGGGCCAGGCCGTTGAGGGCGAGCACGTGGGCCTCCACAGGCACCACGACCTCCCTGGCGGCCGCGAGGGCGTTGATAGTAAGAATGCCCAGGGCTGGGGGGCAGTCGAGGAGGATATAGTCCCACCGGCCCGCCGGCAGCGTCTCGAGCCGCTGGCGCAGGATCGTCTCCGCCCCAACCTCTCCCGCGAGGGCCTTATCAACACCCACCATCCAGGCGGATGAGGGGATCAGGTCTACCCCATCGATCTGGGTTGTGGTGAAAACGTCTAAAAGGTTCCCGTTGTCTACGAATACATCAAGCAATCCGCGGCCGCCGTCGGAGATCCCATACCAGCTCGACGCCGAGGCCTGAGGGTCGAGGTCAATGAGAAGAACCCGCTGGTCTCTCTCCCCGAGCGCCGCAGCGAGGTTGACGGCGGTAGTTGTCTTCCCGCTGCCGCCCTTTTGGTTCACGATGGCGAAGGTTCTCATAGGCGATGCTCCGTCACAGGATGTGTAAGGTCGGGCAGTTGTGTGTGCAGGGCGTTGGCTGGGCGGCGCAGCGGACAGGCAACGAGGTCGTATTGAAAGACGAAAGACTCATGGTCGTGGGGTGTCACGATGTGTGTGACGGGGCCCCACGAGGGCTTCTGAGATGCCTTTTGCACGGGGCCCCGTCGCACACGACGCGACACCCCGTGCCCATAAGTGTCCTTTTACGGCGCGACACCCCGTGTCCATGATTGCAGTTCCTCAGCACGACCGCGACCTCTCCCCTACTCGTACCATTCCTCGCCGACTTCCAACTCGCGAAGGGTCCCCGTGGGGCCCTCCAGGACCATGCGGGCAGTGCCCAGGGGACCGTAGCGGTTCTTCAACACCAGCATCTCGAAGGGACCGGGGAGATCGCGGTCCGCGGGGCCATTGCCCCGGTCTTCGAGATAATCCGCGCGGTAATTGAGCAAACCGACCACCAGGTCCGCTTCCTGCTCACTGCCGCCCTCCCGCAAATGGTGGAGTTGGGGCCTCCGCCGGCGGATGGCCTCCTGAACAGTTCGGTCGTCGAAATCCCCGGGGGGAATCCGCTCGGCCTGCTGGGCCGCCTGACGACCGATCTGGGCGGCTGAAACGACCGGGCAGGACAAGCCGACCGCGAGGGCCTTCAGGTGGCGCGCGACCTGTGAAACCTCGATATCCCGCCGGTCATAGTGCCCGTCCGGTGGCCCGATAAGCTGCAGATAGTCCACGAGAATGCCACCCGGGGGCTCTCCTTGCGCCGCGAGACCGTGGGCGTGAGCAGCCAGTTCCGTGACGCTCCACCCGGGGCGGTAGACGACCGCGAGGCGCTCCTCACAGGCCCGCAGGAAATCGAAAGCCTGATCGAGGGAGGCGGGATTCCCAAAATGGTTCGCGCGCTCCCTTCCCTGGAGCCAGTCGCGGATCTCGTAGTAGGTCCAGCCGTCGGAGGCGTCGCGCCGCGTGAGAGCCGACGCGAGTTTGAGCAGGACGGCCTCAGGGGGGAGCTCATACGAGAAGAAGACGAACCGCTCCTCCGGGTACGCTTCGAGCCAGTTGAGCAGGAGACACAGGAGGGCCGTTGTTTTCCCGTGGCCCGTGCGAGCGCCAAGGACCGCCAACTCGGCCGACCGCCAACTCGGCCGGATGGAAGCGCACGCCGAGGTCATCCAGGGGTCGCCAGCCGGATAGTCTGCCTTCGTCAGCGGTTCTGATGGACTCGAGAATCGTGTCGACGGAGAATTCCGCCGGGCCGTCGGTGGCATTCTGGCGCCGGAGATCGAGCAACTGGCCCAGGACCTCGTCCGCGACCTTCCGGGCATCGTTGTCGGGGCGGGAAAGTTGGTCCTGGGCGTGGTCGAGGGCACGGCGGAGTTCGCGGGCTGTGCGATCGCCGGCCTCGCGCTGGGCAATCTCATCGAGCGTGGCGCCGAGGGCCTGCTCTGTGTAGCCTGTGGCCGCCGCTGTAGCGCGGAGCACGTCTTCCCTATCGAGCTCGGAGGAGAGCTTGCCCAGGTACTCGAGAATCTCGCGGATGGCATCATCGCGGCCGCGGTCGGTGGTCAGGTCATAGGCGGCGAGGATACGCTGAGCGCGGTATACGGGGCCTTTGACGGCTTTGGCGATGAGTTCGTTGTAGCCGTCGATGCCGTGGGTGCGGACGTACAGGTCAGGGTCTACCTTGTCCGTAACGTTCCCGTTGTCCACCATGTCCGCCGGGTTTACAATGTATACCGAGAATGGGGCGCCGGCGATGCGATCGAGGGCCTGCAACAGGGCCTTCTCCCCTACC
>JALGSS010000469.1 GCA_029821745.1 Candidatus Zipacnadia bacterium | reverse complement strand
GCCGTGGCGTACTTGGTGACATGCTCAACGAACAGGTCACGGTGGAATGCCAGCCATTCATCCCAGTTGGGATCGCCGGCTTCCATGGGGATGTCCGCGATGCCCGTGCGCGTGGTGAAGACTTCCTTGCAGGTGGGGCAGTAGCACGGGGCTGACGCCCAGTTCTCGCCGTCCACCCAGAACCCGTCCACATCATACTTCTCGATGAGCTCGAGCATCTGGGGGATCATCAGCACATCGGCGTACCCGCTCAGGCGACACGTGTTGTTCGTGTCGCGTGAACCATCGGCGTTGATCCGACCCCACTCGGGGTGCAGTTCGATCGCCCGTGTGTCCCAGACGCCCGAGTAGTGCATCCCGAGCTTGATGCCCAGCTTCTTGGTCACATCGCGGTGGATGCGCAGGGCATCGTTGACGACACCGGGGGAGGTGGAGCCGACCTCGGTGGGCCAGCTCGTCCAGCCCGCGTGGCCCTTGCAGTCGCACTGGATCCAGTCGGGCTTGATCGCGCGCAGACGCTCCTCCAGATGCTCCGGAGTCAGTTCAGCGCCGAGGTTCGTGTCGTTCTCCTTGGCGTGGAGATCATAGTGAATGCCGAAAAACACATCGTCATGCCAGTTCGCGGACGTTGGGGCCACGGCAAGCCCTCCTTGAGATGAAGCTCTGGGGTTCGAGGCAGTCGTGCATGAGCCTTTCGACGCGGAATTCCACAGACCTCCGTTCCAGCAGGCACCGGAAGGCAAAGGCGACGACGGAGGGGAACCTGGGACCATGTATTGATGCCGGCAGTGGCTCGGAGAGGAGACGATTGGGCGTGGAGCAGTTCGGTAACAGTGTCGATGTCCTGGTGGTGGGCGGCGGCACGGCGGGGTGCATCGCGGCGATCCAGGCCGCCCGCCTGGGAGCGAGGACGATGCTGCTTGAGGCGGGGACCCAACTCGGAGGGACGATGACCACGGGCGGCGTATCCTTCCCGGGGCTCTTCCACGCCTGGGGCCGGCAGGTCATCGCCGGGATCGGCTGGGAGCTGGTCCTGCGCGCGGTGGAGTTGGACGGCGGCGTCCTGCCCGATTTCTCCCTCGTGCCCGACCACCACTGGCAACACCAGGTCCAAATCAACGGGCCGCTGTATGCCGCCCTCGCCGAGGAGACCTGCCTCGACGCGGGAGTCGAACTGTGCCTGTACGAGTTCCCCACTGAAGGCGAGCAGACGCCGGAGGGCTGGCGGATCGTGTCGGCGGGCAAGGGTCTCAGCCGCGAGGTGCATTGCCGACAGCTCATCGACTGCACGGGAGGCGCGGACGTGGTCGGCCTGCTGGGGTTCTCTCGCCTGCGGGATGCAGAGACGCAGCCAGGCACTCTCGTCTTCCGCATCGACGGCTACGACATCGCGCAACTGGACGCCGACGACATCCAGTCACGGTATGAGGCCGCACTGGCTGAAGGGACGCTCCGCAAGGGCGACCTGTCGAACCCCAACGCGCCTTTCATCAGCTTCCTGGCCTCAGGCGGCGGCAGCGCCAACCACCAGTTCGGCGCGGACTCGTCCACGGCCGCCACGCACACCCGCGCAAACATTGAGGGCCGACGGTGCGCCCTGCGGCTCTTGCGATTCATCCGCTCTATGCCGGGGTGTGAGCAGGCGCGTCTGGCCAGCATGCAACCTGAGACGGCTGTGAGGGAAACCTGGCGGATCGCGGGTGAGGCGCAGATAACCGAGGCCGACTACACGCGTGGGCGAGTGTTCGACGACGCAATCTGCTTCGCCTTTTACCCCATCGATCTGCCCCCTGCGGGCGCTGATTCCCTTCGGAAGCCGGAATCTGCTTGTGGCGGGTCGCAGCGTGAGCAGTGATCGGGCGGCAAACTCGGCCCTCCGCGTGCAAGCGTCGGCGATGGCCATGGGTCAGGTCGCGGGGGCCGCCGCGGCGCTGGCGGTGCGGAACGGCACCACCCCACTGCAGGTACCGACCGGCGACTTACGGGGCGAACTGCATGCACATGGGGCGATCACGCCCGGATGAGGAGCGACGAGCCATGTTCAGTACAACCACCGGCTGGACGACGCCGGCCGCGTGCATCCTGGCGGGCCTGATGTGCGCGAATGCGACGGCCCAGGAGTGTCGGGCCGAACTGCGGGACAGCCCCATCGACAACCGTGTGGCCGTCCTCGACAACGGGCTGGTGCATGTGGAGATTGCGCCATGGCTGGGCGGGCGGATGTTGGCCCTGGGACGCGCCGGCGAGCGGTCACTGATCAGGAACGAGGCCGACTATGCCCAGACCAAGGAGGCCGTGTGGACTGCCGCGGGCTCGGCGGGGCTGTCGGGATCACCGGCCCGGGCTTGGATCAGCGACGAGGCGGGGAGCACGGCAGTTGCTCGCTGGGAGCATGGCGTAGACATCAAGGGCCTGCCCCTGCACGTGACTCGCGAGCTCGGAGTGCAGACGGATGTGCCGGCGGTCTTCTGCCGCGTGACGGTGCGCAATGAGGGAGCAAGGGCCGCCAGGGGCGTGGGTTACTCCCTTCGCCCACATCTGACCAGAGCGGGCAACCCAGAACTGCTGGGGGACACGCCGCTGAGTACCGATGAACTCACGAGTCCCGATACGAACCAGGTCGTTCCCGGCCTGGAGTTGCGGATCGGGGACGTGCGTCTACTCGCGGACCTCAAGGATGCCGCCTTCCGCATCCGGGGCGAGCGATACATGTTCCGCGTGGAGCACAATCTGGCTCTCGGCGATATCCCGGCAGGCGAAACCCGGAGCGCGACGGGTGCATGGTGGATCACGTCAGGGGAAGAAGCCGCCGAGAAGGCGCGCGGCTTTGACTGGGAGGCGAGCGGTGAACTCGTTCCGGTCACGCTGCTCGAACTGGCTGATATGCCTCCGGCGGACCTGAGGAAGACGCCCATCGCCCAGGGACGGTACTGGGGTCTCTGCGGGCACAGCGACCTGGACTACCTCCCCCTGTGGCAGGCGGCCGGGGTCAAGTTCGCGCGGCGCGGATTCAGTTGGTCTGCTGCCGAGATGCGCCCAGGGGAGTATGACTTCAGCGCGATGGACGGAACCGTCGCCGCCGCGGAGCAGTCGGACATCCAACTGCTCGGACTAATCAGCAGTAACCCGTCGTGGGCCACCGTGGACGGCAACACGATCTCGCCACCGAAGGACCTGCGGCAGTGGGAACGGTACATCGAGACGTTGACGCGGAGGTACCGGGGGCGGGTCCACGTGTGGGAGATCTGGAACGAGCCGGATATCGGCCAGTTCTGGAGCGGCACTGCGCAAGACTACGCGGCCCTGCTTGAGGCGGCGTACAGGGGCGCGAAACGGGGCAACCCGGAGTGCCTGGTCATGTCGGCGGGACTGGATGGCCCGGGGGAGCGCTTCCTTGATGAGATCGCCAAACTCGGAGCGTTGGAGCACTGCGACCTCGTCGGCTTCCACCCGTACGCTGGGACGCCGGCGCAAGCGGAGACGCGGATGCGCACGGTCTGGCGCATCCTGAACTGGTACAAGATCCGCAAGCCCGTCTGGATCACGGAGATCGGGTGGCAATCGGGCGGCTGGAAAGCGGGGCCCGGCGTGGTGGACAGCGAGGAGACGAAGGCCCGCAATCTCACCGAGGTCTACGAGCGGCTGCGCGACTTCGCCGAAGTCGTGTTCTGGTATGTGGATCGCGAAGCCGGGGCGATGTTCGGGCTGGTGCGCCCGATCGATCGGGGCCTGCGCCTCAACCCGGCGTACGCAGCGTTTCAGGAGGGAGCCGGCAAGACAGTCGCGGACGGGCTGAGACTCACCGGCCCCGAACGCGTGGCTGTTGATGCGGGCAAGGCCGGCCGGGTTGAGTGGACCGTGAAGAACACCACCGGTGCCACGCTGGAGGTCAGGGCCAACCTCAACGAGGCGCAGAACTGGGCCCGGGTTGAGGTGATCCCCGCGCGCGTGGTGCCGGGAGGAGAAGCCACTGTCCGAGTTGACCTTGATGCGCCACCTTACATTGTCGCGGGGAAGATACCGATGGTCCTGGTGGCGTGGAGTCCGGATGGGCCGACGGCAGTGGCGACCTTCGAGTTCGATGTAACCAATGAGGCGGGCTCCTGTGCATTGAGTCTCGTGGCGAGCTGGGGCGTCCGCGCAGATGAGAACTGGGCCAACGTGGGCAAGTGGACGCCGACCTCGCGCCTGGTGATCGCCCCGGGCGGGCGCTTGAACCAACCGTTCCAGGCCGTCAACCAGGGGTCGGTGAAGGAAACCTTCTCGCTGGAGTTCACGGGACCCGCGGCGGCGTGGCTTGGTAAGCAGCCGGAGACCGTCGAGATTGGCTCGGGGGCCACCCGGTGGATCGGGGCACACGTCACAGTCCCTCCCGATGCGGAGCCGGGCGTCTACCCGCTGACGCTCACCGTGACCTCAGCCAAGTACCCGAAGGTGACGCGGACGGCGCGGTGCAATGTGACGGTGGGAGCACCGCAGTAGCGCGGATGATGCCGCCGTTCAGTTGTCGAAGTGAGTGATAGAATCTCGTAGGGCCACGCTTGTTGCCCTGCTCCGAGCCGCACGGCTTGTCTTCGCGGGGAACGATGTGCCCTTGCCGGGGCCGCTCCCGCGCGCCAATGCACGCTGAACGGATGCGGAGCGGAGCCGCTGTGTGGTCATGACGCGGACGTTCGCAACTCAATACTCAGGTTGTCGCGCCGGCCGAGGTCTTCGTGCCCGGCGCCAACCGAGGGAGGCGTCGCCGTGAAACTATGCGTTCAGAAACTGGTGCTGTTCTCTGCCGTAGTACTCCTCGTTTCATTGACATCTCCCAGCATGGCCCAGACCGACGAGCCTTACAAGGGTCCGTGGCTGGGGCCGGCCAGGTACACCATCAGCATCGCGGACACATTGCCCGAGGTCGTGAAGGAACTCCGTCGGGTCACCAAAGTGTTCATCAGTGGCCCCCACGGGCCCAGGCCCGAGCCCCCGGGTCAGACCCAAGTCGGCGGCTGGGACGAAGTTCCGGTATCGCTGGAGTTCGAGGACGCGACGCTCAGCGTGATACTCTACGACCTGTGTAGTCAGGTCGGCCTCGTCTACGAGGCAGCCGGAGGGGGCAGACATGTGACGCTCCGCGTCGGCGATCCCGAGATCGACGGCCGCCCTACCGTGCGCGTCGGCGAGTACACGCTACGCATCGGCCGCATGTCGGTCGTGCATGACAGACACTTGCGTTTCCGCTGGGGCGCCGAGCCGACCGGTGAACCTTCTGTGGAAGACATCCTTGCGGTCAGCATGACCATCGTCGCCGACACACAGGACGCCCTTGAGCAGTACGCCGGGATTGCAGCCGGGCCAACCGGCGTTACAGACACGGGCGCCGTCTGCGACGGGCCCACACACGCAGTCGAGCGCTCAATGTGGGGAAGCTTGCGGGGCAGGGAGGGCCCTCTCTCCCACGACGCGAACCTGCGTCTGGATGCCCCCCCGGACGATGCGACGGAACTGGCCCGACTCGAGGGTAACCTGATGCTGTTCGAGCACGTGCAGCAGACAAGGGTGAAGATACCCCCCGGCAGCGAGGGGAAGACGATCGAGAAGGACGGCATCAACTGCGTCGTCAAGAAGTGGTCTCACGAGGGCAGTACGGTTCGCGTGGAATTGGAGTCCACGCTCCCCCTCGGGGAGCCGGCAACAAGCATCGGGCGGCGCACGTGCTCACTGCGTCTCGTTACCGCCAAGGGCGCACAGCTCCCGGGCGGCGGCAGCACCAGTGGAGGCACTCAGAACGGGCGCACGACCTGGAGGCAATCGATGCAATTCAGTCTGCCCGAAGGGGACGACACTGTCGACCACCTTGAGCTAACCGTCACGGAACGCGGGGAAGCCAACAAGCTGCTGCCCTTCGTCTTCGAGCACGTGCCGCTCCCGTAGTCGACGTGGCTAGGCAAGCCGTGCCTTGACCTGCGCCAGGGCCTTCAGGTCTTCGTCCTCCAGGGCGTGGAAGGGGAAGATCGCGGCACCATCCGCGCCCTCTTCCATGACCATCTCTACCTGCGCGGCAAGCTGCTCCGGGGAGTTCTCCCCGGCGCTGCTTTTCTTGGCCAGCCCCTCCAGGACCTCCACTGGTGCCTCTCCCAGCCGCCGCTTGTTCTCCTC
>JALGSS010000468.1 GCA_029821745.1 Candidatus Zipacnadia bacterium | reverse complement strand
TCCAGAGCGACAGCGTACGGCGCGATCAGCAAAGCCATGAGGGCTATGGTTGCGCGGGCCATGATGGCCTCCTGTACGGACCTGAATGTACCCATCAGAGGATTCGAGTAGAGGACCATTTCGGTGCCAGGCCCGCCGTACCTGCCCCCTCGCCGCATAAGGCCGACAGCGCGCACTCGCGCCGCTGAACTGTGATGCCGGCCCCCGGTGCGAGGGTGTCAAGCTGCACCAACTGGGGGCTGCGGGAGGGAAGCAATGTCGAAGGGAGGAAGCAATGGAGCGGGAACCTCGAGTGGGCAGCGCTATTCTGAAGGGAACCGGCGCTGCTCTCCTCTATCTTCGCGATTGCTCGACCGACACGCCAGGTCGCGCATCGCCAAATGAGTGAAGTCCATGACAGCCGCCGCACATCGCATGCAGATCGTCGTGGCTCTAGCCACCTGCTTAGTCGGCCTCGCACACCCAACACTCCTCCACGCAGCCACCATCAGCATCGACGGCGACCTGAGCGACTGGCAGCAGGTGACGAGCGCGTGGTCCGTCCCGCGGGAGTATCAGGACGGAACCGACAGTCCCCTTGGGGCCGTGGCTCGCGTCTGGGTCACCCACGATAGCACCTACCTCTACTTCCGCGCGGACTTCGTCGAGCCCCGGCCATGGGCCCAGGACAAGACCTTCGAAAAGTTCGTCGAGGGGTACTGGGCCAACATGCGCTACATTCAAATCGACGCTGACCTCGATGGCGTCGCCGACCACTACACGAACCAGACTGCCGGCGCGCGTCCGGGCTTCAACAACACATACGTAGTGCGGGTCATCCAGACCGAGGGCGCGCGCAAGGCCAAGACCTATCTCTGGTACGAGGGCCACGGCTCATGGCCCAAGAACGGCCCGCGCGGACACTTCTCGCCCGATAGCCGCTCCATCGAGATCCGCATGCCCTACTCCCTCGACGAGGCCGAGGCGGCGGGCAAGGCTGTCTTCCTGCCCGAGAAGCGCGTTGGCCTGCAGGGGTTCATGAGCTACCGCGACCGCCCGCAGGGCTCGAACAAGTGGGTTAGCGAGCGCTATCCCGCCGATCAAGAGTGGCTGATCTACTCCCTGGCCGACGGTGAGCTCACCGTGCGCGGACAGCCGGTCACGAGTAGCGTGCGCCTCAACCTGCCGCAACTGCCTGACGTGCGTGTGCCGGACGCGAAGCTGATTGAGACGGGCGACTTCACGCTCAACAAGGGCGGCGCGCCCACGCAGGAAACGCTCGTGCGAGTTGGCTATGACGGCGAGCGCCTGCGCGTCGTGTTCCGCTGTGCCGAGAGCGAAATGACTCGCTTGAAGGCCGAGGTCCAGGGCCGTGATGGTCCGGTTCACCGCGATGATTGCGTCGAGCTGTTCATCGACGTCAACCACGACCGCCGCACCGTCTACCATCTCACCGTCAACTCCAAGGGCGTCATCAATGACGCGTATCGCGTGGGGGGCTCTTTCTCGCGCCCGGAGTGGGACTGCCCGATCGAGGTCACGACTCACGCGGGCGAGGGCTACTGGCAGGCGGACCTGCTGATCCCCCTCTTGGGGGCCTTTGGCGTATTTCCGCAACCGGGCGAAGTCTGGGGCGTCAACTTCGCGCGCGAGCGCTACGCCGGCCCCAGCGAGTACAGCACGTGGGCTCCCCTTTACGGCAGTTTCCTGCAACCGAAGCAGTTTGGCACGGTGCGGTTCCTCGGTGATTCCCGCGAGCCGAGCAAACTGGCGGTCGAGGTGCCGACCCGTGGTTGGCTAACCCTCGACGGGAATAACGCAGGCGAGAACGTGTTCCGAGCAAGGGTCACAAACCCCGGAACCCAGGCTGCCGACGTGGTGGCCCGAGTCACGCGCCAGGAGCCGGGCAAGCCGGAGGTCATTACTCGCCGGCGGGCAGCCGTGCCCCCCGAGGGCTCTGTCGAGCTATCGGTCGGGTATGACGTGACGGACGAGGATAAGCAGCGCGTTGTCTTCGAGGTTCTTACCGGCGAGGACGTCCTCTACCGCAACGTCTATCCGGCCCAGAAATCGCGCTTCCCGCGCGTCTTCGAGGTGACCGACCCTCTCTACAAGGAGCTGCTCTCCTCTCAGCCTTACGGTCTGGCGCGCGACGGCGTCATCTTCTGGAGCTTCGGCCGGGACATGGGCAAGATGAGGCTGTTCGCTCAGCAATACGGCCTGCGCTACCTCTACCAGGAGATGCTGGACCTGTACGCCCGACACAAGCTGTTGGTGCTCGACAATAGCTACACCTTGACCACCGACTACTACGGCATGCCCGAGGAGCACCGCAAACGCGGGACGCGGGGCCTTCTATCGCCGAAGGCGCCCGGCGAGCCGGCCGACCCGGCGAACGCGAAAACCTACCTCGACGACGTGCGCGACACCCTCACCGACCACCGGGACCTCATCTGGGGCATCTACGCGGGCGATGAGACCCAGGAGAAGCAGTGCGCACGCATTCCGAAGCGATGGACCGACAACGTCGATGACGACGACTGGATTAAGCAGGCGGACCGGACGGTTCGCGAGCGGTACGGCTTCGGCAAGTATGGACTGCCCAAATCAGACGACAAAGACCCCTTCCGCTGGATCGCCTTCCATCGTTGGCTCAACGACGAGATGCACGGCCTGGCCGGCCGGCTGAAGCAGTTACGAGATGAGAACTGGCCTGAGATGAAGCTCATCTCCTGGGACCCGACGGCCTCGGTCAAGGGCTTCGACTACGGCCGCTATGCCGACGTCTTCGACATCGTCACCCATCAGCTCTACCCCAGCCGTGATCCCAACCGCTGCGAGTTCGGCTACATCACCAAGATGCTGGTGGACCTGACCAGCGTGGACAGCGGCCGTCGGCCCGGGCCGGAGATCTGGCCCTGCGCCCATGTCGAACACTATGGCGGCGCATTCACCCCAGATGAAGTGCGTGAGTACTTCAGCCAGGTCTTCCGCAATGGCGGCCTGGGGCTGCACCTGTATCTGGGCGACACCATCGGGCGCAGTGCCGGCAAGGGCAGCACTATGTTCTGCTACTATGGTTCGCCGCCTCGGTGGCGAGCTATGATGCAGACGGTGGACGCCTTACGCACGGCCAATCGGCCACGCCGGCCCGATTTCCCCAACGCGGCGGTTCTAATCTCGACGGACACGCAGAATTCCGGCCCCGGCGAAGGCCTGGTGCTCAACGAGATCGAGACCCTCTACAGTTTCCTCGGCCCCTGGGCCCGCCACTCGTTCGTCTTCATCGACGACAACCAGATTGAGCGCCGCGACCGGAACTTGGCCGACTTCAAGACAGTCTTCGTCCCGCGCCTCACGTACGAGCGCAAGACGGTGGTCCAGAAACTGGAGGAATACGTCCGTGGAGGCGGCGAGCTAGTGATCTTCGACCCGGAGGCCCTCTCGTGGTACACGGACGGCACACCGGCCACCGAGATCCGCGAGCGCCTCTGCGGCGTGCGGGTCTCCGGCCGGCTCAACCCGAGGGCGCTGATCCAAGGCGAAGCGTCTCTGCCCCTCTACGGCCCAGCAAAGGAGTTGACGCTAACCGGCGCGAAGCTGCGCGCAACCTTCGACAGCGGCGAGCCGGCCGTCACGGTCAACACCCTCGGCAAGGGCCAGGTGCAGACATGGGCGACCAATCCTCTGCGATCCAAGGCCCTCGGCAGCCCGCAATGGCGTGCCCACTTCCGGGATCTGGCCGAGGAGTTGGAACTTCCGAAGGCCGACCTCTGGCGCTTCAAGCTGCCGCCGTACGAGGACGTGGCCCCCGAACCCCAGCCCGGCGTCTGCCTCACCAACAACTACGTGCTCTGGGACAATAATGAGCCCCTCCAGGTCAGTAACCTCGACACCAGCGGAACCTACACCTACTCCCTGCCCCCGGACCAGTGGAAGGATGATGGTGGCGGCACAGACGTGGCATTCTCCGAAGGCGATCTGACCGACCGCAGGGAAGCCCCAACCGCGGGCGATTGCTTCACGTCCAACAAGGCCCTGCGGAAGCGCGCCCCGTCCATCACGAGTTGGGCGGCCCGTTGGAAGAGAACCGACGCCTTCGACCTCGTCTTCGACTTCCGCTCAACGCATGCCCTCGACCGGATACGCCTGTTCTACAGCGGCCAGCTTCCCGCCATCACCGTCTTTGGCTCATCCGACGGCGCCGCGTGGACAAGAGTGGGCCAAGCGGACAAGCGGGAGCGCACGGTGGACGTCCCGGACCTCACCATCGCCGGACTGAAGGGCAGCTACCGTTACGTGAGGCTCAGTTTCGGACCGCGAGACGAGGGGCAGTACCTGGTCTTGGCCGAGGTGGAGGTGTGGGGCAAGCGGTGACAT
>JALGSS010000467.1 GCA_029821745.1 Candidatus Zipacnadia bacterium | reverse complement strand
GGTTGGGTTCACTTGTGCTGTATGAGCGAGACCCCGACCATGGATGAGACCCGCTCCGTGACTGTTGAGACGCAGGGAGATGGCGCGAAGATGCGCGCAGACAGGCGGCTCGTGATCGGCGCTTCGGTGGTTCTGGCGGCGATTGGCGTTGCCCTCATCGTGGGCTCGTGGGCGGGCCTGCGCGTCCGGGTCCCGCATTGGCCCACGAGCTACAAGGCGCTGCTCTTCGGGTCAGTGTTGATGGTCGGACTTGTCGGGCTACTGCTCCGCCGAACACTGTCGGGGGCCCTACGGGCTCTCGCCCGGTCTGCCGAGGCGCTTCCACGGTTGACATGCGGTCTGCTTATCGGGACGGCTGTGGTGTGGTGTTCGCTGGCGGGGCAACTGCAGAAGCCCTTGCACCAGGGGAACCCGGACCTCAGCGGCTACCTGTTCGGGGCTCAGCTTCTCGCCTCGGGTCGGCTGAAGGTCGCGTCGCCACCGAATGCGGAGTTCTTCGAGCAATTCATGGTGATGGAGCGGGATGGGAAGCGGTTCTCGCGCTACTCGCCGGGGGCCGGCATCGTGCAGGCCGTCGGTCTCGCGCTCGTCAGGGATTACCGTCCGAGTGTCACGCTGACGCTGGCCTTTGGACTGCTCGCGCTCTTCGGACTCGTGCGGCGTCATCTGGGTGTGCGTCCTGCCCTGGTTGCGCTGCTGCTCGCGGCCACGTCGCCCTATGTGTTGCATTACGGGCTAACGCCGATGAGCCCTGGCCCGGCTTTCGCCTTCTTCACCGGGTCTCTGTGGGCTTTCAGCGAGGCGCGGGACAGTCGGCATTGGGGCTGGCGCGTGCTGCTGATCCTGTGCATCGTGATGCTGATGCTGACGCGCCCGATGGACGGCGCGATCCTGGTGGGCGTGATCGGGGCCTATGCGCTGGTGTTCCGGGATGGGGCAACCTGGCGCCGGGCCTTGCCGTGGGCTGTCGTCGGGGGCGCTGTCGGGATCGCTCTGCTGCTGTCATACAACTGGACGATGACCGGCCACCCGTTGGCCTTTCCCTTCAGCGAATACTCGCCCCAGGACCGGATCGGGTTCGGCGAACGCGGACTACTGGACCTGCACCCGCTCAGGCAGTTCACTGTGGCCGGCGCGCTGGCGAACATCCCCTACGAGTTCGGCTCATGGCTGTCGCGCCTGACGGCAGTGCTGCATGTGGCGGACCTGGGACCCCGGCTGGGGCTTTCGCTGCTCGCGGGTAAGCCTGGTGTGTGGCTGGAGCGCTTGGTCGGGATGGCTCTGTCGGCTTTGCTGCTGGGCGTTTATCTTCTCAGCCGGGCAGACACCGAGAGCAAGCGCCGCGCGAAGGTACTTTTCATCACGGTCGTGGCTGGATATGCTGTAGGATACGCATTGTACTGGGCGAGGACGAAGTATTACCTGTTCCCGGCCGGCGGCCTGGGGCTTATGGCCGTGGGGTCCGCTCTCGCCAGTGGGCTGAGGTCGCGCCGCTGGGGTCGGGTGACGGCCATCGGGCTACTCGTGATTGTCGTCGTGAACCTGTCGCTCATGGGATCCATCACCTACCCGAAGCGCGAGGTGGACTTCCAGCGCGAGCTGGAAGCTCTCGGGCGTGAAGAGCCGATCGTGGTGCTGTTGCCTGCCGAGCCGACGACGAAGCTTGACTGGTCCGGCCGCCACACGAGCCGGCGACGCGTCGGCTGGCCCGACAAGCACAAACTTAACAAGCCGGGGCTGGCGGGGAACGTGATCTACGCCGTCAATCTGGGCGAGGAGAAGAATCAGACGCTGTATCAAATGTACCCCACGCGCCGGGTATACCGGCTGAGCGTGGATCAGCGCCTGACGTTGGCCAGATAGCAGCCGCCACCGGCCACAGGGGGGGCCTTGGCGGAAGCCGCCGCAGCAGCGGGAGCGCCTCATTGCCGACGCCCAAAGACGCGAACGCTCACCGTAACGCGAAACGTCGTCACAGCATGGTCGGCGCGGCCGCCATGATGCTGGGCAGTTCATACTTCGAGATGGCTCTCGGACTGGTCAGAAGCGTGCTTGTCATGAATCTGATCGGCCCGACGGGCCGGGGCATTATGCAGTTCGTCGGGCTAGCCCACCGGTATCTGACCCACAGCCATCTCGGGGCTCTGCATGGCATCAGCAAAGACCTGCCCACCTCCATCGGTCGCGAAGACGCAGAGGCGATCGACGACATTGAGGGCGTCGGCGCGACCTTCGTCTGTTTGACCGCTGTGCTCGCGGGAAGCGCGATGTTCCTGCTGGGCTGGCTGGGGAACTATGGCACGCCCACCAGAGTATCGCTGATGGCTGGAGGCGGCATCCTCGCCATTCAGCAGGTCCATGCCCTGTACCGCGTGGTGCTCCGGGCGTGGGGACAGTTTCCCATTCTGGCCACGGCCGGCGTCATCAGCACCATCGCCCAGTTCGTGTTCATCATCCTCGGGGCGATGTGGCTCCAAGTCAGTGGCGCGATGCTGGGGTGGCTTCTATCCTGCGTCATCACTGTCCTCTACTTCCGATTCTCCAGCCGTTTCATGCCACAGCTCACGCTGCGCCGGCCGGTTGTCGGGCACCTGATCCGCATCGGCTTGCCCATCGCTTTCATCATCTTCGCGGAGACCTTGCTGCGCACCGCAGACGGGATCACCGTATCCTGGCTGTCGAAGGACCCGATGCATACATTCGGGCTTTACAGCGCAGCCATGCAGGTGGCCACGTATCTGTACAGGATCCCCGAGGCCGGCGGCTTCGTCATCATGCCGAGAATACTGGAGGGCTACGCCGCCAAGGATGATGTGGATGGCCTCAGGCGGCACGTGATGCTGCCCACGCTGGCCGCCGCGACGATCATGCCCGTAGCCGCCGGGTGCGCCTTCATACTCCTGCCGCCGGCGATTCGCACCGTCATCCCGAAGTGGGAGCCCTGCATCTTCGCCGCCCAGATCCTGTCGCTGGGTAGCGTTCTGTTGGCGCTGCCGGTGGCCTCCAATACGCTGTTGATCGCCCTGGGGAAGGAGTTCGTGGTCGCCTTCAACAAGATCCTGGGCGCGGCGATCATTTTCGTCCTCGCTACGCTGCAGGTGAAACAGGGCGGCGAGATGAGCACGGTGGCGCTCGCCGCGTGCACTGGATACTTCGTCGCCGGCCTGCTATCATTGGTCCTGGCGTTGGTCCGGTACTACCCGTCGAAGCTGCAACTGCTCAAGCAACTCGTGATCTGCCATCTTCCGCTGGCGTGGTGTGTCGTCGCCCTGAAGCTCTCCGGGCTGCTCACCCGCTCGGCGGCGGACCCCATGGTCAGCGACTGGCTCCATGCCGCTGTGAGGCTCGCGCTGTTCCTGGTGGCGATGATCCCGGTCCTGATCTACGGCAACAAGCGCACGAGGCTGTTCCACGAGCTCGCCCGCGTCGCCGGTGGGGCTCTCAGCCGGTTCAACGACCGGAACGGCCGGCGCTGATAGTCGGCACCCGACGCCGTCACATTCGCCTGACGAATCTCCCAACCATGCAAGGAGTCAGCCATGTCTGAATTCGCGCCGCTGCTGAAGAAGCTGTCCGACGTCAACGGAATCTCGGGTTTTGAGGGCAACGTGGCGAAGCTGGTCCAGGCCGAACTGGCGGAGATCTGCGACATCTCATCGGACAACGTGGGCAGCATTATCTGCAAGCTGTCCGGCTCGGGCCCGGGGCCCAAAGTGGCCCTGGCAGGTCACATGGACGAAGTAGGGTTCCTGGTCAAGAACGTCACGAGCGAGGGCGCCATCAAGTTCCAGAACATCGGGGGCTGGTGGGACCAGGTCCTGCTCGGCCAGCCCGTGGTGATCGAGACACGCAAGGGTGAGGTGCTGGGGATCATCGGCGCCACGCCGCCGCATCTTGTGGATGACGAGAAGCGCAAGAATGTCGTCAAGGCTGCCGACATGTTCATCGATGTGGGCGCATCCAGCAAGGAGCAGGTCGAGGAACTCGGCATCCGGCCCGGCGACCCCATCACCCCGAAGTGCGTGGCCGGCGAGATGGCCGTCGAAGGGCGCCTTGTCGGGAAGGCCTGGGATGACCGCGCCGGCGTGGCGCTGTTCGTCCACGTCTGCCAGCAACTGGCGGGCGCCGAACTGCCGTGCGAAGTCTACGGCGTCGGTACCGTGCAGGAAGAGGTCGGACTGCGCGGAGCGACTACGTCCGCATACGCGATTGAACCCGACGTGGCGCTGATCCTGGAGACGGCGATCCCGGGAGATGTGCCAGGCATCAAGGAAGACGACTCATCCGTAAAGCTCGGCGGAGGCCCGGCGATTTACCTCATGGACGGGAGCATGATCGCCAATCCGCGCCTGCGCGACCTC
>JALGSS010000466.1 GCA_029821745.1 Candidatus Zipacnadia bacterium | reverse complement strand
GTCTGGAGCGCCGAGATCATGGTGGGCCCGCGGAGCCCCTTCAAGACGGAGATCGAGATGCCGGAGGGCTGCGCTGAAGACTCGTGCTTCGTGGTGACACTCAGCCTGCCATCCGAGGAGTGGGAGATCATCCGCTACGAGCATCCCCCGTGGCATCAGCGACAGCCGAAGGTCGCCGAGACGGGCGAGGATGTCGTCCCGCGGCCCGTTGCGGAGGACGAAGCAAGCGCCGAGGATCTCTGCGTTCGCGCAGCCGCACAACTCAAGATGCTCTCTCACAAGGAAGCCCGCCGACTGTATGAGAAGGCTCTCTCGCTTGATCCCGGCATGTGCGAGGCGAAGCTGGGCCTCGGGCTCCTCGACTACCGGGCCGGGCTCTACGAAACGGCGCGGGACCACCTGGAGGATGCCGTCAAGCGGAACAAGGACAGCGCCGAGGGATGGCATCTTCTCGGTCTCGCGCGGTGGCGCTGCGACGACACGATGGGCGCGCTGGAGGCCCTCCACGAGGCGGCGCGCCGCAGGGGGAATCTCGACTGCGACATGCAGGCGATATGGCAGGTCCAATCCGAAGAGCAGCAGGCGCAAGTGGACTTCGGCGAGGAACCGTCGGGCAGCGTCCCCGACTTCTTGAAGTTCCCGATGTATGGTCTCAGACAGTGCCTGGCGGACACGCGTGGCCTCCCCCTGGATGAGCCTGTCGAACGGTTCGCGCACTGGTGTCGCGGGGACGCCGAGCTCTGGTTGGAGGAGGCGTTCGACGGCGCGCCGAACGTTGGGGCCCAGCTCATGGAACTCGCTCTGGAGGAGTGCGAGAAAGCGCGGACGTACCCGCTGACGCACTACTCCCTGGCCTACTGGTACGAGCAGATGGGCCGGAGTGAAGACGCCGCACGAGCGGTTGCAAGGGCCGCTGAGTGCCCTCTCGATTACTGCTTCCCGAGCCGGCTGGAGGAACTGCCGATACTGCAACGCGCGGTGGAGCGGGCACCGGGAGACTGGAAAGCGAAGTATCTCCTGGGCAACTGGTTCGCGGCGATGGACCGGGGCGAGGAGGCGATGGCCTGCTGGCGTGAGGCGGTTGCCATCGATGACAGTTACGCCGTCTTGCACCGCAACCTGGCTTTCGGGGTCGAGCAGTGGGAGGATGACCCGGAGGCAGCGGCCCAGCACTACCGTGAAGCCATTGCCAGGAACCCCCATGACTACCGCTACTACATCCAGTTGGGGCGGATCATGGCCCACAAGCTGAATGCGGATGCGAACGCGCAGCTAGCGCTCTTCGAGAGCGCTCCGGACGACGTCACAGATCGCTGGCGGATCAAGCAGCACATCATCCCGCTCCTCAGCAAGCTCGGGCGCCACGAGGACGCGTTGGCGATGCTGCGTGTTGGCCGTCACTTCCCGTGGGAGGGCGAGGTGCGAATGCGGCAGGTGTGGGCGGAATGCCTGGTGGCGATGGCCAAGGCGGCGGACGAGGCGGGCCACCATGAAGAAGCGCTCACGCACCTGGAGCACGCCATGGAGTACCCACGGAACCTGGGCGTCGGAAAGTACGCCTGCCCCAACGATGCGATGGTGTACTGGCTAGCGGCGGAGCAGGCTGGTACGGTTGGTGAAGACGCCAAGCGGCAGGAGTACCTCACGATAGCCGCCGACGAACCCCACCGGCGGATCGGCGACGCGGATTGGTGGAAGCTGCTGGCGCTGCGGGCGCTGGGGCGCGAGGCCGAAGCCACCGAGTTGGAGACAACGCTACGCGAATGGGCGGAGAAGCATAGGGACGATGCACGGCAGGGGAATCTGGCGAAGACAATGCTGGAGCGCCTCGGTTAAGGCACGCGGGGGCACGACCGACAGGCTGTGTTGAGAAACCAAGGACACATGGCCGTGGGGTGTCACAGCGCGTCGTCACCGACGCGCTACAGTCGTGACCGGCACGCTACATGGGCCCCGCGCAGCCTGTGAGATGCCTTGCACGAGGCCCCGTCACACACACCGTGACACCCCGTGCCCATGATTACACTTCTTCAACACAACCGACAGCAACGGCGCACCGTCAGAGCTTAATGGTGCGCCATTCATTGCAGCAGGGCTGGCCGCAAACGTGGACCTCCCAGTTCGTCAGATCGTAGATGAATGAGAACTGGGTCGCGCTGTTGTCGCCGTGGCGGCAGGGCGCCGATTCGGGGTGCCCGTCCACCATCACATGATCGGCGAGGATCCGCTTCAGGTTCTCGACGGGGTCGCCATCTCTGGCGAGGGACTCCTCCGCGAGCAGGTTCAGGCGGTCGAAGCGCGCTTTGTCGGCGGCTTTCTTCGCAGGCGGGTTGTCCCCAAGGCCCTCGCCCCTGATGTTTGGCCTGTGGCCTGTCGCGACGGCCCAATCCGTCTCCGGCCAGGCGAGACCATACGCGCCTCCGCCCTGCTCAACCTTCACAACATGACCACCCGCGTCCGCGAACAGGCTGCAGACGCCCTTACCGACGATCGGGTAGCGCCGGGTCGCCTCGGCCACCTCGTCCACTGATTCGCACCGGTAGAAGTACAGCCACCGCGACAATAGCACTGCCAGGCCATCGCCTGTGCCCATCGGATCGCCCGCGGGGCCCGAGCAGCCCGTCGTGCAGACGCCGTGGGGGCTTAGGCCGTGCATCAGGGAGAGCATATCCGGCCAGCAGAACCTCGCGTAGCCCCGCGTGTCGGGGCCGCGACCGATTTCCAGGTAGTTGCAGACCCCGCACTCCGAGCCGGTGTCCAGGTTCTGGCCCATGAGCACCAAACCGTCTCTGCGCATGAACACACCGGAGCATTCGCAGCACAGGCGCGACTTCCCGGCGGAGAAGGAAGCCGCACGCTCGATCAGCACGTCCGGATCAGCATCCGCCGCCCCGCAGAAGGCCTCCACGAGGTCCATCGGCGGATCGAGGGCATAGAAGTGTCGCAGGAGATTCGCCTTCAGGGCCTGGCCGCCGGGCGACTCGAAGTGCACCAGCGACGGCGCGGTGAGTTCCAGGTAGGCTTCGAGACCATTGCGGACGGCTTCGCCGAACTGTCGGGCACGCTCAATCGGGTCACCGTGGGTCTCAACGATCTGTAGGTCCTCGGTGCGCATAGCGGCCTCCCGGCTTTGCAGCGGCTGTCGTCGCGGGTCCCGTCCCGGGTTGCGTGCGGGAACTCACTGAGATAGCTGCGGGGTGGTGGCGCCGTTCAGCCACCGGGGCCCCGCAGGCCCGTGCAGCCCCGCTGAGCTCATCCGCGGGGCCCCGCCGATTGTGCGACATCGGCACCCCACGGCTAAGCCCACCCTCTGCAACACCCCTCAGAGGTGCAACTTTACACGCCGTCGAAAGGGGCCGTCAACGAGAATGACGCGGCGGAGCACACAAATGCACCCAGACTCCGACAGACTATTCGCCCTCGATGAGTCCCTCCGCGCGGAGGGACGGCGCGTGCTCAACGCCTCGGGCCTCGGGGCATTGATCGATGAGCATGGTTTCATCCCGGTGGGGAGCCAGGCGATGCACACGATGACCTGGCGCGACCTGGACTTCGAGCGCGTGCAGGACCCGCCCGACTGGGATGAGCACTGCGAGCTGACCCGGCGCGCCGCGATGACCGGCTGGTGCGTGCGACTGCATTGCGTGAACAACTACCGCGAACACCCGGACGAGGGCGGCTTCTACCTCGGCCTGCGCGCCGCCGATCCGGCCTGCACTGCGCCCGCTCCGAAGGGCCATCCCGACGTGTGGAAGCTGGACCTGTGGACGGCCAGAGCCCACGAATTCATCACCGGGCCCCGCGAGCGATGGGACGCCCTGATGACCGAGGAGAAACGGGCGGCGATCCTGGCGACCAAGGAAGCGGTCTGCCACAGGCCCGAGTACCGCGACACCATGCGGTCCGTGCATATCTACGAGGCCGTCCTTGAGCGCGAAATCGAGGACCTGGACGGGTTCATGGCGTGGTGGGCGGACAAGACGAAACCAGCAGAATCCTGACAGCGAACAGACAACCAGTCGCACCTTTCCGGAGGGTTTTCGATGCGTGACAACACGATTCGTATGGCCCAGGTGGGCTATGGCATGTTCGGCAGCGACGTGGTTGCGGGGACGATGTGGGACCTGCAGCGCAATGGGATTTCGCCCTACCTGGACCGCATCGGCCTCGACGACCGGGCGCGGGATTACTGGCCCTATGACTTCGAGATGGTGGCCATCGGCACGCGGTCCGAGAAGTCGGCCAAGAAGGGCTGCCGCTTGAACCGCAAGGAGGCGGGCGTCAAGCCCCAGGCCTACTTCGGCGACACCCCGTGGGAGGACATCATCGCCGATCACCCGGACCTGGACGTGCTGATCGTCGCGACGCCCGACC
>JALGSS010000465.1 GCA_029821745.1 Candidatus Zipacnadia bacterium | reverse complement strand
CCATGGAGCGAGATCCGGATTGTCTTCGGCACCTCTCCTGGAGGATTCGATGATGTTCTCCATCCAACGAATGCCACTGCTTGCAGTACTGACTGTCGTCCTCGCCACAACAGTCCATGCCGCCGATAGGCCGCTCAAGACGTTCATTCTAGCCGGGCAATCCAACATGGTCGGCTACGGAGACAGCACGGAACTGCCCGACGACCTCCGCAAGGGCAACGACCGTGTGCTGATGTTTGAGGGTGGCAAGTGGCAACCACTCAGACCCCACAAGCCACCAGGCCAGGACCAGCGACGTTTGGGCCTGACCGAGTTCTGTTTTGGCCCGGAGATTGCCTTCGGTCATGAGATGGCAAGGGCTTTCCCGGACGAGACCATTGGTATCATCAAACATGCCGTCGGAGGCAGCAGTTTGCTGGCTTGGAAGCCCGATTGGAGCAAGGCGGAAGCCGACCGGGTCGGACAAGCCGGACGGGGGCCGCTCTACAAGCAAATGATGAACAAGGTCGAGCAAGCCCGAAGGGACAGAGACATCGAGGTCGTCGGCTTCCTCTGGCTTCAAGGTGGTGGCGACATGAAGAAGGTGGATGTCGCCAAGGAGTATCTGGACAACCTGAAGGCGTTCGTGGCTGCTATTCGGAGAGACACCGGCGTTGCTGACCTGCCATTCCTCTACGGTTCACCCAGACCGAAAGGGGCTCCCGACGACCTCTCCGACCTCGTTCCCGAACTGATGGAAGGAATACGTCCTGGGGCACAATGGGTGGTCAAAGCTCAGTTCGACGCCCAAAAGGCGATTCCAAACTCGAAGATGGTGATCATTCGAGACATCGAGAAACATCCCCGAAACGTCCATTTCAACACGGCGGGGCAACTGGTCGTCGGGAAGCTGTTTGCCGAAGCATTCCTGGAAAGGTGACGGTGCGATGGAGGCGGGCTTCTGCCACGTCACTCCGTCGGTCGACTCGGCGTAGCAGATCCGGCGAGCGCCGTCCTGGCCCCGGTGCCACATCCTGAACCGCCCCTCGCGGGTGAGCATCGCAGTGCCGTAGGTCGCCAGCCCTTCCCTCACCCAGGGGTGCTCGACGCGCAGCACTGGGTTGGCTGCGTGCTTGGTCGGCTGGTGGAGCGTCAGGGAGACGCCGTCAAGTTCAGCGATGACGTAGTCATCGACGAAGAGCTGGCGGTGGTGACCCACCGACAGCGCGTCCTCGACCTCCAGCCCGTCCGGTGGGAGTAGGCCCGCACCACCCATCGCCAAGCCCGGAATGAGCACACGCACTTCTTGATCTCCTCTGCGTCGCCTCTTCGGCGGTTAGGTCACCCGCAGACTAGTTTTGGGACCTCACGCCCTCACGCATGCCGGCAGCGCAGCAACGGTACTCCGCCGCCTCCGGCACCCAGGCATGGCAGATCCCCGGGTCGTGACGCCCGGCAGCATGGCGTAACGCCAGTCGGTGGCTCACCCTACTGTGCCTGCTTCAGCAAGCGCCTGAGGGTTCCGGCGTCCTCGGCGACGAGGTAGGTGGGTGTGCGTGTGATGTCGAGATCGTCGGGCTCGATGGCGTTGCCCATTATGTCTTTCGCGACCACGCCGGTCGAAGGCTGAAGCGAAATGGGCTCGTCGTCGGCCCACGCGACGGCGAGGACGCCCTGGTTGGTGCGGAAGAGATAGGCACGCAGGCGTTCGGTCGCTCCGGCTACGGCCACCAGATGGCCCAGTGGACGAGGGCACGGAAGGGGAGGTGTGCAGAAGCAGACTTCTCGGCGGCCTGATCAGCGACTACTACCGTAAGGCCACTTGATTGGCCACGCCAGACGTTGACGGTCGTCTTCCACCTCCGCCGCGCCGTAGGCGGATCCAGCAACCTGTGCTTCGGTACCGCACACAAGCCAGTTCCTTGCGCTCTCCTGTCCCCACACGGCGTCCGCCGCAAGTGGCGCGGGGCGGGCCTGTTGCCTGGCGAACGCGAGTTGCCGCCGGTGCTGCGAGGCCTCGAATCCGTCAGCCTGAGAGGTACTTGTGGGGCGTGGCAGGCAAAGCCATGTCTTCGGACGCGCACCACGCATAGGAGCTCTATACGAAGCGATGGCCGAACACGGCAGGCCCACCCAGTCTGGCCACGAAGACATTGCCCACGAGTTGATCGCCACCCCTTGTAACTTGTGCAGCGCTTACCTGGAGCGCCCCTCGCGGGATGATCCACGCCCGGAATGTGCGGAGCTGTGGCCGTTAAGCCGCCCGGGCGAGCGTGTGCCCGTGGTCGGTGCCTCGGATGAGGCCGACTGCCTGCAAAGGGCCCGTGCGCGGCCCTGGACGAAGGCGATCCTGGAGGCGTGGGAGGCTGGCGAGCAGGTCACAGACCGGCAGTATCTCAAGTTGCGGGAACATGCGGAGACGGGCGAGGCGCATTAGCTGAGCGTGCAGCCACAACGAGGTGCGCGCGTGCGCCGAGACAGTTGTGCAGTGCGCTGCCCCTTCATGGAAGGGGTAGGTTCCAAACAGCACTCGGAGAGCGCGGAAGCGCGCCGGGGACCGCCTGTTGCTCCGGATCAAGCTCAAGTTCCTCCCTGAGCAGACCTGCACCATGCCCCTACGGGCCGGACGCCCGCAAACGGGACCGGAGAGTCTTAAGGACAGGGAGCCGGCGCTGCTGAAGCTGCTCGACGACGGCCTGACCCACGGCCAGATCGTGCAGGACTGGGGCATCGCTGACGGCGGCACATATGGCATGCTTGCGAGAGCGAAGCAGAAGCTGGGGGCCCGGGACACGAAGGCAGCCATCGAGGGGGCCCGTCCGACGATCGAAGCCGCCGGCCCGCGCCTCCCGCTCCATGGCTGCGTGCGCGCTCGGACACGGGAGGAAGGCCTTACGGACCGGAAGCTGGAGATCCTCGAGCAGGCAGCGGAAGGCTAGTCATACGGCGAGATCGGGACGACCCTCGCGGTCACGCGCGGTTACTCCTCGAAGTACGGTTTGAGCATGATGTAGTTGAGCGCGATCTCCGTTCCCGGCTCGGCCTCGGCGTCGGTGAACGTGACCGTGAACGAAGGGTCAACAGCACGGAACCGGATGTGGTGGAGGTTGACCCGAACGAGTCCGTCGTCCTTTTTCCGGCCGGAGTCGCGTCTGTCGACGAAGACATACGACTTCTCCGGAATGACCTCCGCACCGGCGCCGAGGACGGCGCTCAGTGCGTGCTGCTTCGGGTCGACTTTGCCCGCGACCATATCCTTGTAGTCGGCGGTGACGAACTGGAGCGTGTAGATCTTGCCCGGGGTCAAGCCTGTCGCAGTCTGGGTGAGGGTGCTCGGACGCTCTTCGCCGCGGGTGAAAACACAGAAGGTGTCTCCCGTTCCACCCGGGGCGCCCCAGCGCCTCTGGCTGCCCTTTCCGTAGCCGGCGAAACTGTCGGCCCGGAAGGCGTCCGGCGGGTCCGCGGTCCAATGCTCGAGCCCGTCGGTGAAATCGCAGTTCCTCAGGTGCCCGGGCGAGTAGACGTAGTCGTAGGTCTTCGACAGCATCTCCGTGTTGCCCTCGACGCAGTAGTGGCGCAGCAGCTCGAACGACCACCGGTAGAGCTCCTCATCGTCGTAGTAGCTCCCCCAATACCCGGTCACGCCCAGATCCCTGAAAACAGGATGGGTGGCGACGAAGTTGAGCTGCATGTCGAGGTAGTACTTGTAGTCCACCTCCGGGTTCACGTCCAGGGAGATGATGGGGATCTGGTTGAAATTGCCGAAGAGAATTCCCGTCCCCGCGGTGGCGTTCGGGAAGTACTCGTTGAACCGTTCCATCGCGTCGACGACGCGATCGTTGAGGTAGCTGACGGCGTCTTTCTCGGTGGGACGGCTGTGGCAGTAGGCTTCGAAGATGAGGCGGCCCCGTCCCCGTGACGCATTCAGTGCCGCGCTGATGAAGTCGTTGTGCATGCCGGGCAACCCGGGCTTCCCGACGATCCACGTGTAGATCAGCCGGTTCTCGGGGTTTTCGAGGAGCCGCAGTGCCTCGGTGTAGTGCGCCAGGCCGGGGCGGCTGAAGAACTGCTCGTCGCAGGTGAACCCGTCGTACCAGGGCGCGGTCATTCCGGGGCTCTTGGACATTCGTGCGACGAGATCAGCGGCGTCTTTGGGGCTGGTCGTGCCGACGTTCGCCAGCCATTTGAGACCCATACTGCGCACGTCCGCGCGGTGCTCCTCGGGGATGTTGCCGCCGTTGAGGGTGGTCACGGCCGGGAAGATGTGCTTGACGTGGAAATCCCAGTCGTATTTCCCGTTCTGCGGAACCCGGCTGTTGGCGCAGGCCGGGTAGTTGAATATCTCGGTGATGCTCCGCACCACGATTCTCCCGCCCGAGGCCGCGCCGCTGACCAC
>JALGSS010000022.1 GCA_029821745.1 Candidatus Zipacnadia bacterium | reverse complement strand
AGGCCGTGGAAGGCGCTGAGGCTCCCGCAACTGCTGAGGGCAGCCCGGGGACCGAGACCGTCGCCGCCGAGGCAGTAGCGCCGGAAGCAGTCGCGCCGGAGACCGTGGCGCCGGCAGCAGTTGCGCCGGCAGCAGTCGCGCCGGAGACCGTGGCGCCGGCAGCAGTTGCGCCGGAGACCGTCGCAGAGCAGGCACCCGCGGAGAACGCCAATGACGAGGCCACGGCGGAAGCGCCGGCGGCTCCGGAGCCGGCCGAGCCCGTTGATGAGGCCAGTCAGGACGGGGGCAACCGGCCGAGCCCGTTGATGAGGCCAGTCAGGACGGGGGCAACAAAGAATAATGTTGATGCCGAAACGCGAGAAGCACAGGAAACACCATCGTGGACGCATGCGCGGAACCGCACGGCGCGGCGCAACCCTGAACCAGGGCGATTACGGTCTCCAGGCGCTTGAGCCGGGATGGCTAAGCAGCCGGCAGATTGAGGCGGCTCGTGTCGCCATCACGCGAACAGCGGCCCGTGGCGGCAAGGTCTGGATCAGGATATTCCCTGACAAGCCAGTCACCGAGAAGCCACCAGAAACTCGTGGTGGCAAGGGTAAGGGCACGCCGGCTTACTGGGTGGCTGTCGTCAAGCCCGGAAGGATTATGTTCGAGGTCGCCGGACTGGACTTCGAGACCGCGGAGGAAGCTCTGCGGAAGGCAAGCCACAAGCTCCCGATCAAGACGAAGATGGTCGCGCGGGAGGGTGAGTAGAATGCCGGAGAATGCAAACACGACTACCGAACTGATCGCGCAGTTGAGGGATTCGACGGACGCGGAACTGGGACAGCGCAAGGCGCACATCGTCGAGAGCCTGTTCAACCTCCGCTTTCGCCTGGCGTCCGGGCAGATTGAGGACCCAAAGCGTGTCAGGAAGTACCGGAAGGCCATCGCGCGGATCAACACCATACTGCGCGCCCGCGAGTTGGGCATTGAGAAAGAGGGGTCCCGCTAAGGGGTAACGGCCATGAGCGAGAAAGTTATTGCCACCCGAGAAGGCATCGTTTTGAGCGATAAGATGGACAAGAGTGTGGTCGTGGCTGTGGAGCGGCTTACACGTCACCCGTTGTACGGGCGCGTCATGCGGCGCACGAACCAGTTCAAGGCGCACGATGAGGCGAACGAATGCCGTGAGGGCGACCGTGTCGTGATCAAGCATTGCCGGCCGATCAGCAAGCAGAAGTCCTGGCGGGTCGTCGAGATCCTGGAGCGCGCCAAGTAAGCCAGCAATCGGCCAGAACCGCGCACTTGGAGGGCAGTCGTTTGGCATCCTACAACACGAACGATATTAGGAACGTAGCCCTTGTGGGCCATCGGAGCTCCGGCAAGACCAGTCTCACGGAGGCCATGCTGTTTTTGAGTGGTGCTGTGGACCGGCTGGGCAGTGTCGATGCCGGCACTGCGGTCACGGACTTCGTCGACGAGGAGAAGGCCCGGGACCTGTCGATCTCGCCGGCCCTGTGCTACGCCGAATACAATGGCACAAAGATCAACATCATCGACACGCCGGGGTTCGCGGAGTTCTACTCTGAGGTCATTCCGTGTATGTGGGTGGCAGAGACGGCGGTGCTGGTGCTGGACGGAGTGGCCGGCGTCGAGGTGCAGTCTCGGAAAGTATACAGTAACGCGGTGAACGGCGGGCAGCCGGTCGTGGCAGTGGTCAATAAGGTGGACAAGGAGCACTCAAGCTTCTCGAACGTCATCGACACGATGGGCGACAGTTTGCCCGGCTGCAGCGCAGTTGCCGTGGCCTTGCCCATCGGTAGCGAAGCAGATTTCAGCGGCATAGTGGACCTTATCAACATGCGAGCTCACATCGGCGAGGGCAAGGACGCGAAGGTGGCGGACATCCCGGCCGACATGGCCGAGGAAGCCGAGGCCGCGCGTCTTGCGCTGATCGAAGAGGTGGCCGGGTCTGACGAGGAACTGATGGAGAAGTTCTTCGAGAACGACACCCTCAGCGACGAGGAGTTGATCGGGGGCCTGCGCAACGCCATTCGAGCGGGCGGCTTGGTTCCGGTTCTCTGCTGCTCGGCGACGAAAGTGATCGGGGTCAAGAACCTTCTTGACTTCCTCGTAGCGCTTGCCCCGGCTCCGAACGAGGGCGCCAGTTGGTCGGCTCAGCCGGCGAAGGCGGGAGAGCCGATCGAGGTCGTAGCAGACGCCGATGGGCCGATGAGTGCCGTCGTCTGGAAGACGATGCGGGATCCGTTCGTGGGGCGCCTCTCGCTTGTCCGTGTCACGTCGGGTGTGCTGAGTCGGGACGGGCAGGCCACGAATGCACGCACAGGTGGCAAAGACCGCCTCTCGGGTCTCAGCCTGATCCAGGGCAACAGTACCCAGGACAGCGATTCCGTCGTAGCCGGGGACATGGCGTGCATAGCGAAGCTGGAGGATGCAGTGACGGGCGACACGCTGTGCGATGGCCGCCGCGTAATCTCCTTCGAGATGCCGCCGCTGCCCCTCGGCATGCACTCAGCGGCCATGGAAGCCGAGGCCCGCGCCGACGAGGACAAGCTCTCGGGTGCGCTGGTGCAGATCGCGGAGGAGGACATCGGTTTCTCCTATGAACGTATCGCCGAGACGGGGGAGCTCATCGCTCGCGGAAGCGGGCCCTTGCACCTTCAGATCATCAAGGACCAGTTGGCGCGGAAGTTCAAGGTGAACGTCCGTCTTGGGGCGCCGGAGATCCCCTATCGCGAAACGGCACGGAAGGCCTGCCGCGTTCAGGGACGCCACAAGAAGCAGACCGGCGGCCGCGGTCAGTTCGGCGATGTGTGGATCCGGTTGGAGCCACTGGCGGCCGGCGAGGGGTTTGAGTACGTAGACGAGGTGAAGGGCGGGACGGTTCCGACCCAGTACATACCGGCTGTTGAGAAGGGCGTTCGCGACGCGATGGTTGCGGGGCCACTGGCGCGCTATCCGGTGGTCGACGTCCGAGTGACCCTCGACGATGGTAGCTCGCACCCGGTGGACTCGTCGGATATGGCCTTCAGGCTTGCTGGCCAGATCGCCATGCGCAATGCGATGGCGGAGGGTAGCTCGACGCTCCTTGAGCCGGTCGTACTGGCCGAAGTCACGTGCCCCGAAGGTATCATGGGTGACGTGATGAGCGACCTCAGCGGACGCCGTGGGAGGCTGCAGGGCACGGACGGTGCTGGTGGTGGCATGCAGGTTGTTAAGGCTCTCGTTCCGCTGTCGGAGATGGCCACGTATTCGGCGGACCTGACATCAATGTCCCAGGGACGGGCCAGCTTCACGATGGAGATGTCGCACTACGAAGAGGTTCCGGCGCAGTTGCAGGACGAGATCGTTGCGCGACGCAAGACGGATGACGAAGAGGAAGAGTAACCCCGCGGGGACGTGGGAGTCTCATAACCGTCCACGAGGACTACAGCTATGATCCAGCACATGACACGTCTGAAAGTAGCGGACAACTCCGGGGTTCAGGAAGTTGGCTGCATCCGCATCGTAGGTCGGGGCCAGTCGATGTATGGGTCCCTGGGCGACGAGATCGTCTGCTCTGCCAAGCAGGTCTCTACGCAGAGCGCTATACCGAAGGGGAGCGTCCTGCGGGCCGTCATCGTCCGGTGCAGGCAGTCGGTAAAGCGTGCGGACGGCAGCGAAATCCGCTTCGATGACAACGCAGTCGTCATCGTGGACGACGCCGGCAACCCGCGATGCACGCGTGTGTTCGGCCCGGTCGCCCGTGAACTGCGCGAGAAGGCCGCGATGCGGATCATCTCGCTTGCCGAGGAAGTTGTGTAGGGCGTGCGTTGTGTCGACGTCGACAGGGCACTGCTCTGTCATTTCAGGAGAGATTTTCGATGGCACAGAACAGCTTGCGCATACGGAGCGGCGATGAAGTGCTCGTGTTGGCCGGGAAGGATCGGTCAACGAGGAAGCACCCGAGGCGCGGACGCGTCATCCGAGTGGTTCCCGACAAGCAGCGCGTATTCGTGGATGGTATGAACATCATCAAGCGCGCGGTCAGGGCATCGCAGAAGGTCCGCCAGGGCGGCATCGTGGAGTCTCCCGGCCCGATCCATGTGTCCAACGTGATGCTGATCTGCCCGTCGTGCGACGCCCCTACCCGGGTTGGCGTGCGCAATACCGAGCAGGGCAAGCGTGTGCGCTACTGCAAGCGCTGCAGCAAAGCAATCGACGAGTAGAGACGCATTCAGCCGTATACGCGGCACTAGAACGTCGCGGTGAGAGCGGCAAGTGAAAGCGCAGGGAATAACAGTGGCAGAGAGCCCTCGTCTGAAAGAGTTCTACGAGAAGGAACTGCGCCCGAAGTTGATGGAGCGGTTCGGATACACGAACATCTATGAAGTCCCGACTATCGTGAAAGTGAACGTGAATACCGGCATCTCGGAAGCGCAGACCGGGGGGGACGCCGCGGGGACGATGGAGTCGGCGATGACCGAGATAGCGCAGATCGTCGGCCAGAGGCCCTGCATGACTCGGGCGAAGAAGTCCATCGCCTCGTTCCATGTGCGCGAGGGGCAACTCGTGGGATGCCGGGTCACCGCGCGCGGGAGACGGGCCTGGGAGCTGCTGGACCGGCTCTTCAGCATCGCTCTGCCGCGCATTAGGGACTTTCGCGGGCTGTCGCGGAACAGCTTCGACGGCCGTGGGAACTACAGCCTGGGTATCGATGACCAGTTGATTTTCCCGGAGCTAGACTACGACGACGTCAAGACGCGTCGTGGGATGGACATCACGATTGTAACGACAGCGAAGACAGACGAGGAAGGCATGGGTCTGCTCGAGGGACTGGGCCTACCTCTGGCACGGTCGGAAGCAACGTCATAGCTGTCAGGAGATCGCTCCTTGCCGATAGGAGGCATGAAGCGTGGCTAAGAAGTCTTTGGTTGCCAAGCAGAAGCGTACGCCGAAGTTCAGCGCAAGAGCATACAACAGATGTGGTCTGTGCGGTCGGAGGCGAGGCTACATGCGGAAGTTTGGAATCTGCCGCATTTGCTTCCGCGAAAACGCACTCGCGGGGAACATCCCCGGGATCAGGAAGTCGAGCTGGTAGTCGTCGGGGGGAGCCAAACAGGGCTCCCTTGGTAAAGATCCCGCTCTACCGCAAATAGAGACAGGTCTGCTTGTGGATTTGCCCAAGCAGAGGGCCCAGCAGGAGGAACTGGCATGGCTGCCATCACCGACCCCATCGCCGATATGCTGACGAGAATTAGGAACGCGGCTGAGTCAAAGCACACGAACGTCCGCGTGCCGATGTCGAAGATCAAGCTCGAGATCGCGAAGATTCTGCATGACGAGGGGTACATCCGTGGATTCCAGCTCGTTGGTAAGGGCAGAGACCTGCGGATCCGTCTGAAGTACGATGAGCACCGAGAGCCCATCATCAAGGGGCTCAAGCGCGTAAGCAAGCCGGGCCGAAGGGTGTACGCCGGTAGGGAGGACCTCCCGCGGGTCCTCGGCGGGCTGGGTGTGGCAATCGTATCCACCAGCCAGGGCGTACTGACGGCACGGCAGGCTAGGAAGCGTGGCATCGGTGGCGAAGTAGTCGGCTACATTTGGTAGCCGGGTGCCGGCGCACATCGTCACAGTTTTCTGGATTGGGAGAGAGCTTGGATGTCCAGAGTTGGTCAAAGTCCGATCAGCGTACCTGATAAAGTGAAGGTCGGCGTCGAGGCCGGCAACGTCGTCAAAGTGAAGGGGCCCCTGGGTGAACTCGCGCAGGCTGTCGTGCCCGAGATCACCGTCACAATCGAGGGTGACACCATCACGTTGACCCGCGCCAATGAGACCAGGGAGGCCCGTGCGCTGCATGGGCTGTTCCGCGCACTGATCGCCAATATGGTGAGTGGTGTGTCGGAAGCCTTTGAGAAGCGCCTGGAAATCCAGGGCGTCGGGTACCGTGGCGACATGGAAGGCAAGAATCTCAAGCTGCGCGTGGGCTACTCTCACGACGTGGTCATCGACCCCGGCGAGGGCGTTGAGATCAGCACCGACGGCAACACGAACATCGTGGTGAAGGGCTGCGACAAGCAGGCCGTGGGCCAGGTAGCGGCGAAGATTCGCGCCGTCCGCCCGGCTGAGCCCTACAAGGGCAAGGGCATACGCTACGTCGGCGAGCGAGTGCGCCGCAAGGCCGGGAAGTCTGCCAAGGTCGGGGCTGCCTAAGGAAGCTCGACAGCCTTTCATCGCCCGCACACGAGTGGGCGCGGAGGCGTTGGGTGACGGATACTAGTGCACGAGTGTCGGCTCCCGGTTTGTTGGCTCGCACGAGACAGCGTCGGGGCTACGACCGGGACTTAGAGGTGTGAAACGTGAGTGCAGAAAAAGACAGGAAACTTGGACGTCTGAAACGGCATATTCGCCTTCGACAGAGAGTGCGGGGCACCAGTCAGCGGCCACGGCTGTGCGTGACGAAGACGCTGAACCATATGTACGCGCAGGTGATCGACGACGAGCTCGGACATACACTGGTCGCGGCATGCAGCCGCGAAGCAGGGATTGCCGACGAGAACGGCCGGACCGGCAACGTGCAGGCCGCGGGCAAGGTGGGCGAGGCGATCGGCCGGCGCGCCGTCGAGAAGGGCATCTCGGAGGTCGTCTTTGACCGCTCGGGATGGCCGTACCACGGTCGCGTGAAGGCCGTGGCGGAGGCAGCGCGCGAAGCGGGCCTCAAGTTCTGAGACTGGGCGTGCATGACTGTACGGGAGTGTCAACGTGATGGCGAACAGCAAGCTAAGGGTCACGCTTACGGGCAGCCACATCGGCTGCACAGACAAACAGAGGGGCACCCTAAGGGCGCTCGGACTTCGGAGGCGCGGCAAGGCTCGGGAGCATGAGCCGACTGCGGTCGTTTTGGGCATGATCGACAAGGTCAAGCACTTGGTTCAGATCGAAGAAACCGAGTAGTACGCGTCAGACCGCTGACGCTTAGGGTCATTGAGCGACAGGAGCATTTCGATGGATCTCGAGAGCCTGCAGGGAACAGCGAAGAGGAAGGGCCGCAAGCGCGTTGGCCGCGGCCACGGGTCTGGCTGGGGTAAGACCTCTGCTCGCGGACAGAAGGGCCAGAAGGCGCGCGGGTCCGTAGCGCCGGGCTTCCAGGGCGGCCAGAACCCGCTGTACATGCGCCTGCCCACCCTCCGCGGCATCAGCAACAAGTCGCACAACATCGGCATTTTCCGGAAGCGCTTCGCGGTCGTCAACGTGAGTTCGCTGGCGCGCTTCGACGCCGGCACCGAAATCACGCCCGAGTTGCTCCGCGAACAGGGCGTCGTGAAGAAGCTGTTGGACGGCGTCAAGATCCTGGGCGAGGGTGAGCTCGATAAGGCTCTCAACGTCAAGGCCAGCGCCTTCAGCGCCTCCGCGCGTGAGAAGATCGAGAAGGCCGGCGGCACGGCCGAGGTGATCTAAGCATGAAGGAGCGACTTGCATCGCTCGGCCAAGCGTTGAGAGTGCCGGACATCCGTTCACGCATCACGTTTGTGATGTGGATGTTCGCAGTCTACGTGGCTTGTGCCCATGTGCCACTCCCTGGGATTGATAAGGATGCGCTCGCAGCCCTCTTCAGTGGCGGGTTCGGGCTGGGCGAGATCCTGGATACGTTCGCAGGCGGGTCGCTCAAGCGCTTCTCGCTCCTTGCGCTGGGTATCATGCCATACATCAACGCGTCCATTATCTTCCAGTTGCTCGTCATGGCCATCCCGTCCCTGGAGGAACTCCAGAAAGAGGGCGAGTACGGCCAGCGGAAGATCAACCAGTGGACGAAGTACCTGACAATGGGCTTGGCGGTGTTACAGGCGTTCGGCATGATCGGTTTCTTCAAGGGCAACGCCGCATTCGTGGGTGACCCCTTCATCCTCGTTTTCGACGTGCTGATGATGACGGCCGGCACGGCGTTCCTGATGTGGATGGGCGACATGATCACCGAGCGTGGGATCGGTCAGGGCGTGTCGCTGATCATCTTCGTCGGTATCATGACCCGCATGCCGCAGGACATCGCCGAGACACTGGTCTTGTGGGCGAATGAGCAGATCGGGATCGCTAACATCGCCCTCCTTGTTGGCATCTTCGTCTGCACGATCTACGGGATTGTGAAGGTTCAGCAGGCTCAGCGCAAGATCCCGGTGCAGTACGCCAAGCGCGTCAAGGGGAACAAGGTTTACGGCGGGCAGAGCAGCTTCCTGCCCATCCGCGTGAACCAGGCGGGAGTTATCCCGATTATCTTCGCGATCTCGATCGCGCTATTCCCCGCCACCATCGCGCAGTTCGTCGGCAGCGAGAGCGTTGTGGAAAGCATCTCGCGCATCGGTATCGACAAAGACGCGATCAGCAACACGATCTTCGCCGTGGTCCAGTTCACGACGCCAGGGCGCAACGGGTTCGCAACGTTCCTGTACTTCGTCCTGGTTGTCCTGTTCACATACTTCTACACCGCAGTCACCTTCAATCCGGAGCAGATCGCGGAGAACCTGCAGAAGAATGGTGGGGCCGTCCCCGGGATCCGTCCGGGGGAGCGTACCCGCGATTACCTTGACAAGATTCTCTTCCGAATCACCCTCGCCGGCGCGCTGTTCCTTGGCGTCGTCGCCATCATGCAGTACTACGTCGGCGACATTACCGGGGTCACGACATTCGGGCTGGTGGGCGGAACCTCGCTGCTGATCGTCGTCGGTGTCGCACTCGACACGATGCAGCAGATCGAAGCCCAGCTTCTCATGCGTCATTACCAGGGCTTCCTGGCCTAACGAAGACAGCAGCCCCGGCGTGCTCAAAGCGCAGCCGGCAACGGAGAGCGACATGGCACAGAACTTGATACTTCTCGGCCCGCCCGGAGCGGGTAAGGGCACCCAGGCAGAGTTCCTGGTGGACGTGTTGAGCATTGCTCACATCTCAACCGGGGACATGCTGCGGGATGCCGTGGGCAAGGGCAGCCAGCTGGGGCTCAAGGCCAAGGAGTACATGGACGCGGGGAAACTCGTCCCGGACGAGTTGGTGGTGGGGATCGTCCGCGAGCGGATCGTGGAGCCGGACTGCGCGGCCGGGTTCTTGCTCGACGGGTTCCCACGCACGATCCCGCAGGCTGACGCGCTCGACGCGGCCATCGCCGAACTGGAGGTTTTGCCGCCCGTAGTCGTCAACATGGAAGTCGGCGACGACGAGCTTATCGGGCGCCTCTCGGGCCGCAGGATGTGCGAGAAGTGCGGGGCTATCTACCATATCAGCCGGGACGGCGTGGACGTTGGCGACGACTGTCCGGGGCAAGACTGCGACGGCAAGATCTACCAGCGGTCGGACGACGAGGCGGAGGCCATTCGCCAGCGGCTCGAGGTCTACAAGCAGCAGACGCAGCCGCTCATCGACCACTACGGCGGCAAGGGACAGTTGGTGCGCGTCGAGGCGACCGGGACCGTTGAGGAAGTCAACGGGAAGGTCATGGCGGCGCTGCGTGAACGCGGTGTGGTGTGATGTCTCGGCAGCATTCGCGAATACCGAACATCCATCGCAAGACTGAGGTCGAACTGGAGATCATGCGCGAGGCCGGCCGAATCGTGGCAAAGGCTCTGGCAGCGGTCGGAGAGATCATTGAGCCAGGTGTGTCGACAGCGAAGATTGACAGGCTCGCGGAGCAAGTTATAGTATCGTCTGGTGCTGTGCCCAGCTTCAAGGGATACCACGGTTACCCGGCAACGATCTGTGCCGACCCTGACGATATTGTGGTGCACGGGATACCCAGCGAAGAGATGATCCTGGAAGAGGGACAGATTTTCGGGGTCGACGTTGGGGCGGAGTGGAACGGGTACCATGGTGACGCTGCGGTGACGTTCGCCGTGGGCGATATCTCAGTCGAGAAGCGCGCGCTGATGGACAAGACGCGGGAAGCGCGGGATGCCGGCATTGCGGCCGCTATGGCGGGCAATCACCTGGTCGCGATCTCGTCCGCTGTGGAGAATTGCGTGGCGAGAGCGGGGTTCTCGATTGTGCGCGACCTGGTGGGGCACGGTATAGGCCGGGCCATGCACGAGCCGCCTCAGGTTCCGAACTTTGTGGAAGAGGGGCAGTTTCCTGAGTATGGTCTCACCTTGCGGCCGGGCCACACCCTCGCCATCGAGCCGATGGTGAACCTGGGTACGCACCGCATCACTCAGGATGCTGATCACTGGACCATCAGGACGGCTGACCGATTGCCTTCGGCCCATTTCGAGCACACGATTGCGATTAGCCGCAATGGACCGGTCATTCTAACGCTTCCGTAAGGCGTTCGCACGACGACAATCGCGCAGTTGGCCGGCGGAACCTAAGGAGCTCGTCGCAGTTCATGGCAAGAAAAGGCAGACAGACCGAGAGCGAAAAGCAGAAAAAGGCGATCCCGGTGCGCGGGAAAGTCGTGGAGAAGCTCCCGAACGCAGTGTTCAGGGTGGAGCTTGAGAACGGCCACGAGGTCCTCGCGCATGTGTCTGGGAAGATCCGCACGAGGGTCATCAGGGTGATGGCTGGGGACATTGTGACGGTGGAGTTGTCGCCCTACGATTTGACCAAGGGCCGGATCACCTGGCTGCATAAGTAGCTCGCCGGATCGGGAACATACGCGTGTGTCACGGCGAGCCCTCTGGGCACGAGTGGCCGTGGCAGTATCGCGTGCGCTTAGGAGCACTGAGATGAAAGTCCAAGCTTCAGTCAAAAAGCGTTGTGAGAAGTGCAAGATAATCAAGCGCCACGGCGTCGTGCGGGTCATTTGTGAAAACCCACGGCACAAGCAGCGCCAGGGCTAAACGGTCCGAGAGGCAGGAGGCTCGTACATGCCGCGTATCGCAGGCGTGGACCTTCCAAGAGACAAACGCGTCGAGGTCGCTCTGACCTACATCTATGGGGTTGGGGCGGCGACGGCGAAGCAAATCATGGAGAAAACCGGCATCGACCCGGCGCGGCGGATCCGGGATGTGACCGAGGAAGAGGCTGCTAGGCTCCGTGAGGTCATCGACAACGACTATGTTATCGAGGGCGATCGACGCCGCGAGGTGCAGACCAATATCCAGCGGCTCATCGAGATCGGCACATACCGGGGCGTCAGGCATCGACGCGGCTTGCCTGTCCGCGGGCAGCGGACGCGAACGAATGCCCGCACACGGAAGGGCAAGCGGAAGACGGTTGCCGGGAAGAAGAAGTCGGCAGCCAAGACGTAATGCCTTGGTGATAGGTGTGCGCGGAAACCGTGCACCTGCGTGCCGCGATGCGATGGCCCGTACTGGGTCGCAGTTGGCTGTTGCGTACATGGTTTGATACTGGAGGATACAGATGCGTGAGTCTCAGGGCGGCGGACGGAAATCGAAGGTCAAGCGACAGGTGCCCTACGGTCGCGCTAACGTACGGTCGACGTTCAACAACACGATCGTCTCGATCGCGGACCAGAACGGCAATGTGCTGTGCTGGGCCAGCGGTGGCACGATCGGGTTCACCGGCACCAAGAAGGGCACTCCCTTCGCCGCACAACTCGCCGGGGAGAGCGTCGCGAAGAAGGCTCAGGAGTTCGGGATGACCAAGGTGGACGTGTTCACCAAGGGTCCCGGGTCTGGCCGCGAGACCGCTGTGCGCGCAATGCAGGCGGTGGGACTGGATGTCGGCGTGATCAAGGACGTCAGCCCCGTCCCGCACAATGGGTGCCGGCCGAAGAAGCGCCGCCGGGTCTAGCGTCGGTGGTGGCGAGCGAGGACGATGGACCAGCGACCTGCCGCCCTCAATAGCTGTTCATGGATCAACAACCACTATTCTGTGCTGTTCTGTGTGAGGGGCGCGCGAAGCTAAGCGCCCCGGAGGTGACCGAGTTTAATGTCACGATACCGAGGCCCCGTCTGCCGAATCTGCCGCCGAGAGGGCCGAAAGCTCTTCCTCAAAGGCCAACGCTGCTACGGACCGAAGTGCGGGATGGAGAAGAAAGCTTACCCGCCGGGTCAGTTCGGGGATTCCGGACGGCGGCGCCGCCGCCCGAGTGACTACTGCATGCAGTTGCGCGAGAAGCAGCGGCTCCGGGCGATCTATGGCGTGTTCGAGAAGCCTTTCCGCAAGTACGTCCGAGACGCCGAGCGGATGGAGGGCGTCGCAGGGGAGAACCTGCTCAAGCTCCTGGAGTGCAGGCTGGACAACGTACTGATGCGTGCGAGCCTGGCTGCCAGCCGCCCCGAGGCCCGTCAACTCGTGACGCACGGACATATCGCCGTCAACGGCAACAAGGTCACCGTCGGTTCCTTCCGCCTGCGCCCTGGCGACGTTGTTGGGGTCCGCGAGAAGAGCCGCGATATCACACCGGTTGCGGCCGCTGTCAGCGCAGCCGGCGGGCAGGCCCAACTGTCGTGGCTCCAGGCCGACCCCGAGAACCGTACGGCTACGGTCCTTAGTCTGCCCGAGCGAACAGACATCGACATCGACATCGACGAACAGACGATCATCGAGTTCTACTCGCGGTAGCTTCATGAAGCCGAGTGGTGCCGGCGTCCTGGTCTACGGGGCGCCGGCGGGTCGGGCAAATGGCGCTGAGGATGTGTGGATGGCGCTTCAATTCTTGGGCCCCGTCACGGGACGTCCCTCAAGGGAGTACGAAGCATGCTAGGGGAACTGGACCCCAAAATCACTGCACTGGAGCTCGACGCGAAGTACGGGAAATTCGCGATTGAGCCGCTGGAGCGAGGCTTCGGCCACACTCTTGGGAATTCATTCCGTCGTGTACTGCTCGCCCACATTCCGGGTGCGGCGGTCACCGACGTGCGCATTGAGGGGGCGCTCCACGAGTTCAGCACGCTGGACGGCGTTGTCGAAGACGTCATGGAGCTCGTGCTCAATCTCAAGGAACTCGCGATCAAGGTATTCCCCGATGCCGACGCCGAGGAAGGTCGCGAGCGGGTCTGCCGCATATCGGCCTCGGGCGAGGCAGAAGTGATCGGCGCTGACATCATCGTACCGGCCGACATCGAGATCGTGAATCCGGAACTGCATATCGCCGAGCTGAGCGACGAAAATGCGAAGCTTGAGGTGGAGTTCTGGGTCGAGGTCGGCAAAGGGTACGAGTCGACGGAGGACAGGGAGGCCGCCCGGCGCGGCCTTGACGTGATACCTGTGGACGCTCTCTACTCACCGATCAAGCGAGCGACTTTCGCCGTTGAGCCCACACGTCTCGGTCACCGCACGGACCTCGACCGCCTCGTGCTCGAGCTCTTTGGGAATGGCACCGTCGTGCCTGAAGATGCGCTCCAGATCGCCGCGAAGACACTGCAGAGCTACGTAGGCATCTTCCTTGGCGATGTCGAGGAAGAGGAGAAGGTTGCCGAGGCCGCTACCGAAGAGAGCGAAGAGGTCAACAAGTGGCTTGAGACGCCCATCGAGGATGTGGACTTCTCGGTGCGGACCTTCAACTGTCTGAAGAAGGAAAGCATCAATAGTCTGGGCGAACTCATCGAACGCAGCACTGACGATCTGCTGGCTATCCGCAACTTTGGGAAGCGCTCTCTGGAAGAAGCGATCGAGAAGCTTCAGCAGTTCGGCTTGGCGCTAGCGGAGACAAAGAGCGAGGACTAAGCGATTCCCCGGGCCTTGATGGTCCCGTATGGTGAAGGAGACGCGCATGAAACATCGTGTAGACCACAAGAGGATAGGCAGGCCGACCGATCAACGGATCGCCCTCCTGCGCAGCCAGACGGGCTCGCTGTTCAGACATAACCGTATCAAGACGACCGTGACCAAAGCCCGCGAGACGCGGCGGTTTGCCGAGAAGCTCATCACGCTGGCGAAGCGCGGCGATCTGGCTGCTCGTCGGCTCGCACTGAAAGAGCTGCCGCAGCCGGACGTTGTGGCTCATCTGTTCTCTCAGATCGCCCCACGATACGAGGACCGCGAGGGCGGATACACCAGGGTCACGAGGGCGGGGCGCCGTCGTGGCGATGCCGCGGAGATGGCCATCCTCGAGCTAGCCGACTGAGCACGCTTCCGCAGTCTGCGGGCGGGCGTCGCGTTTGGCCCCACGCAGCCCGGTCTTGCGAGCGCCCTATCTTCTTGCTCATCGCACCTTGGGTTACTGGCTACTCTGACGCGATACCGGAGCCCTGATCAGAGGGGCATGCGATACTTCAAGCTGGTGGTTCAGTACGACGGGACGGACTACGCTGGGTACCAGATCCAGCCGGACGTGCTGACTGTTCAGGGGGAGTTGGAGGCCGCTCTCGGCAGAGTCCTCGGCGAGCGATCTCGGACACAGGCCGCGGGCAGAACCGATGGCGGTGTCCATGCGCGGGGGCAAGTCGTGCGGGTAGAGGCCGAGCGACCGATCCCGGTGGAAGGGCTCGTGAGGGCTCTGAACGACACGCTTCCCGTCGCCATCTGTGTCGCTACGGGCGACGAAGTGGCCGGGAGCTTCCATCCGCGGTATGACGCCATTCGCAAGGCGTATACCTATCGGATACTCAGCCGCTATGAGCGCTCACCGTTCCTGGAGCGTTACGCGTGGCACATCGAGAGCCCGCTGGACCTGGACGCGATGCAGGGCGCGTGCCGCCATCTCACAGGGCGGCATGATTTTTCCGCTTTCGCGGCGGCGGGCAGCAACAAGACCGACAAGGTCCGCTGTCTTGAGCGCCTGGAGTGCAGGCGCGAGGGCGAGTTCATTGAGATCGAGGCCCAGGGCGACGGATTTCTGTACATGATGGTGCGCAACCTGGTGGGGACATTGGTTGAGGTGGGTCAGGGACGCATGGCTCCCGGAGTGCCGGCAGACGTTCTCGCCTCGCGAGACCGCTCGAAGGCAGGTCCCACGGCGCCGCCCCAAGGGTTGTTTTTGATGCGTGTGGACTACTGACGCATTCAGCAATTGATGGGCCTTTGATCGCGAGCACCGCGAGCCGGGGGCACTGGATCGGACATTTTCGGAGGCTAGCGATGGATAACCTTAAGACGAAGTCCGTAAGGCCGGAAGACGTGGAGCTGGAATGGTGGCATGTCGACGCTGACGGACAGGTGCTGGGACGCCTGGCCGCACGCGTGGCAGCAGTTCTGCGCGGCAAGCACAAGCCCCACTTCACCCCGCATACGGCAAGTGGCGACTTCGTTGTCATCACCAATGCGGACAAGATCGTGCTGACGGGAAAGAAGGGCATCCAGAAGCAGCGCCACAGCCACTCTGGATACCCCGGGCACCTGAAGAGCGAGAATTACGAGCACTTTCTCGAGCGTGCACCTGAGAAGCTCGTCGCGAAGGCTGTGCGCGGGATGCTCCCGCACAGCACTCTCGGCAAGAAGCTGATGACCAGGCTGAAGGTGTACGCGGGGCCGGAGCATAACCACGAGGCGCAGAACCCGAAGCCGCTCGAGTTGTAGGACCGTGCGGACATAGTTCGCAAGCTGTACGAGGACCCATGTGATCTTCAGATTGAAACAGACACTCTCAGTCCTTGAGGGAGGCGTAGATTTTGGAGCAGGAAAGATACTACGGCACTGGCAAGCGGAAGGACGCCGTTGCGCGGGTATGGGTGCAGTCCGGGGCCGGCGAGATCACGATCAACGGCAAGCCCTACGCAGAGTATTTGCACCGCGCCCGTTTGGAGCGCATGGTCCTTGAGCCTTTCATCGTCACCGAACTTGAGGGCAAGTATGACGTGAAGGCCTTCGTGAAGGGTGGCGGCATCGGCGGGCAGGCCGGCGCTGTTCGGCATGGCATCGCCAAGGCCCTCGTCGTGGAGGACGAGACGCGAAGGGGCGCTCTGGGTGGTGCGGGCCTGTTGACCCGTGACCCGCGCGTCAAGGAGCGCAAGCACGCCGGGTTCCGCCGCGCGCGACGCGCCAAGCAGTTCTCGAAGCGCTAACACAAGATACGGGCATTGCCTGTTTCGCGATCGGCCGGCCAGCCCCGTTCCATGGGTGGCCGGCCTTTGTCGTTTGCGCACCTGACCGCGACGCCTCCGGCCGGATGTCGAAGCCGGCTTGCATGGCCCGCTGCAACTTGCCGATTCGCCTGAGCGGCGCAACAGAAGGCGGACTCAGCCTGTCCAAATACTAGGTGCCAATCTGCGGCTCCACGGAACCGGTTCCCACGGTCGACGTGCGCTCGCATCCTCACGGACGCACGGTGCTGAGCTGACCCTCGGAGAGACGCCGCATCAGTGTTTAGGGTGGAACGCGATATGCCGTCCCGACGACTCCTCTGCTTGCAGTTGTGCCTGGTGGGCGCAACCATTCTATGCCTCCGTGGCCCCGAAGCGCAGGCCCTGGACGAACGGTCCACGCACCTCCTCGAGCTCTCCATCGCGTACGGAGACTCCCACTTCTCGTCAGCGACCAATATGGTGCTGGATGCGGCGGGGCGCCCGAACGGTCCCGACTACAGCCTCCCTTACGCCATGGCCCTGCTCGAAACGGGGATTAGCACCTCCAGGGCAAAGGCTGTTGTCGTGGCGACAGTGACGACGCAGGATGTCGACCAGAGGTCCGCCACGCGCGGCATGTTCAAGGTATGCGCGATCCCCGATGCTCCCTATAGTCTCGGGGCAACGGATCGGCTCGCGCCCCTGTTGGCGTTGGCCGCGACCCGTCACGCGGCTAAGCTCGGAGACGACATCACGCAACAGGTGCGAGCCGCTGCCGAGCTTGCCGCCTTCGCCCTAAAAAGGCAGCTTCCCAAAGCGAAGGACATTGATCGGACGCTGGAGATCGCGGCGGCACTGGCGGCTGTGGAGCAGTCTCTGGGTGGGACGACCGACGCCAGCGTGGCCCTCCGAGCTCTCGCCCGGTGGGAGCGGAACATCGTGACTTCCGGGCGGACGTGGGCGCCCAGTCCGGGCAGGGACGCCGCGCGGTTGTTGGCCTTGCAGAGACTGTGGGAGGCCGTTCCCGTGGCACAACGGGCCATTGTCGATCGGCTCCTGCGCCTGTGCTACTTGGATTTCGCCCAGCGCATTCATCCGAAGACGTCCGTGCCCGCTGGGGCAGCCACGGCAGCCTCGCCCGGCGAGTACCTCGAAGCCCGCAGCCTTGCGTCGTATCTGATATACCGAGACTTCGGTGGGCCCTTGCCTCCTGGTGTCGACCCGAGGGCGGCCACCGTGGCACTCGTGGCGTATCGCCCGGCTTCGGACGTCGTCGTGCTGGGGCAGGGCGGTCTCATGCCGCGCACGGTGGAGACCAACTCGGACGCCGAGCTGGTGCCGGCGAAGACCGTCACCTATCTTACTCCCGGCTACACTCTGGGGACGATGACGGGCTGGTGCCTGCCGGAGAGCCTGCCGATTTTTGCGAGCTTCGCTAGCAACGAGAAGCGACCAACCGCTTACTTCCACGTCCACGGCGGGCCCGCGCACGTCAGCTCACTGCAGTACGGTAACATGGCCATCTGCTCCTTCAATTTCGACCGCATCGGCGGGCAGAAACGGAAGCGGGCCTGGCTGCGTGGCTCCCTGTGCAACGTCCATGATGCTGAAGAGATCTACGCAATGGGTGGTGACTGGAATGGCGAGCCGATCGCGATCGGGACGCGCGAGACAGTCGTCGTGAAGCGCAAGGACGCGTACCTCGCGGTCACCGTGCTCGAACGCGGGCCGGCGGACACTGCACCGACCTCGCGCCGTCTGCCAGGGGTTCTCGAATGGCAGGGCATTGGCGAAAACGCAGAACTGACGCTGACCGTCTACGCGCGGTACGAGGACTACCCCCTACGCCGTTGGATCGATGATGTCCGAGCGGGCGTCGTCGTCCAGATATGGGCCGCCAATCGCTTTGAGTCGGCTGGCGACCTTGCCCGCTGGCTAGGGCGCTGCAAGCTCAACCAGCGGTATGCACGAGCCGTCAAGAGTATCGTTCAGGAACGGGACATCCACCCCGTGCTCGACCAACACAAGCCTCAGCCCCGTGCGCCGCGGATCCGTCGCTCGCAGAAGCTGCATACCATTGAGTACTCCTACGAACGTGGCAGGGGAGACGGTTTCCGACTGGTGGAGGATCTGAAACATGAGGAAGTTATCTCGCGAGCCATGTTCCGTAACCCGTCCGGCGGGAAGCTTACTGCAGATACGCCGCTGCGGCCCGTCGGCAGTGGGCTGTGGTGGAAGACTCCGGCTTTCACGCTCGCCCCTGGACAGCCGCTGGCGGAGGCACTTGCACCTGCGAAGCCGCCGGAAGCCGGATGATCGCTTGCGGGGGGCATCGCTCCCCGCCATGAATCTACACTGAACAGCAAAACGCCCGGCGCACTGGATGCGCCGGGCGTTTCTTGAGCGTGCGTGAGTCGGCCTATCACCAACTGGGTGGTGGGGGCGGCGCCCCACCCGAGCCCGGCGTCGGCACGGGCGGCGGTGGCAGCAAGTTGCCGCCACCAGTGGGAGGCGGAGGTGGAAGCTCCGTCGATCCGTTGGCGGGAGGCTGGTACCCACCCGTCCCATCGTCATCCGGCTCGCCGGACAGGGTGTCCCCGCCACAACCGGCGGCGTAAAACGCCACTGAGCACAGGGCGATCAGCAGCAGAAAGCGCATGGACTATACCTCCCGAGTACGTTCCGCGAGACCGTGTCGCCGACGGCGCGCCGACGAGCGTCGCGCGGGCTCTTACCCCCCGGCTCTAGGGGGCCAACTGCAGGCGAACGCAGTGTATTTCGGTCACATCGTCCGGCGTGCAGCCTTCACCCTGCGCCGACGAGCGTCGCGCGGGCTCTTACCCCCCGGCTCTAGGCGGCCAACTGCAGGCGAACGCAGTGTATTTCGGTCACATCGTCCGGCGTGCAGCCTTCACCCTTGTTGCCATGAGTATACAAGACGTGGGGCAGCGCAACAACATTGTGCCCCGTCCGACGCTCGACGCTCGGCAGCCAGTTCGGGACATCCGCGTTCGGTTGTGAGATCGGCAGCACTTCGAACGTCTCCCCACGGTCCGGTGAGAAGAGCAAGATGATCTCGTTGTGCGGGTGGCTCCAGCCGCGCTCATCGGTGGCCGAGACTAGCACATACAGATTGTCCTGAGCGTCGAAGCAGAGCGTCGCGCCTGACGACCGCAGCCCCTTCTGGTACCCATCCAGCGCACCTGCCGTGCCGATCCGCTTCCACGCGCCCTCGCGGTAAGTCCAGACTTCCGCCTCGGGTCGGCCGGGCTTGGAGTGCGCGATACACACGTATGGGTTGCCATCACTATCGCAGTCGACCGTCCACACCCGCAGATCCAGGTCTGGTGCCTTGCAGATCCAGCCGGGCTTGTCCGGGGTGAAGGGCAACTCCACCGGGGCGCCGTCTGCCAGAACCCACGTCTCTCCGCCGTCGGGGGACTGCAGGTGCCCGGCGGCCTTCCCGGCTGCTGGATGCGTGTCATACACGTGGAATGCCAGGTGGATGGTCCCGTCGCCGGCGAGGGACAGGCAGTTGCCGAATTGCGTGTAACCGTCTGGCACGGCAGCGTCTACAATCACCGTGGGCTCAGACCACTCTCCGCCTGCCGGCTTGCGCTGGAACAGCAGCTTGAACGGCGCGGTCTTCCCGCGGTAGGCGCAATAGAGTGTGTCGTCGGCAGCGCAGACGAGGCTCGGATAGGTGGCGTGGTCCCCGAATTCCGGCATCTTCACCCACGAGGACGCGTCATTCGGTCGCTCCGAGCGTGAGTACTGCAACGGGCCGTGGTGAGGGCCGAAAACGATGTGCAGGTAGCCTTTGGAGTCTGCACAGAGGGCAGGGCCTCCGTGGTTATCCAGACCCGACCCGACATGCACCGGCGGCAGCCACTCCTCCGTGGCCGCGTCATAGGTCTGGATCATCGTCGCCGACTTCGTGTCGAGCCAGGCGACATGCGTCTTGCTGCCGATAGTGACGATCTTGTTTGCGGACCCGTAGGCCGTCCCGCGCGTGGATCCCTTCGTCGACAGCACATCAGTCCCCGCGATACGCAGCTTGTCCGCGTTCACACAGTGCCCTCCCTGCAGCATCCAGCCGACCAGAATCGTGACTGCGAGCAGTCTCACCATCGTGTCCCCAAGCTCCTGTCGCGTGATTCAACGGCAGTCGTGCGCGGTCCAGCCACCGCGTTACATCAACTCGTCCACGTTCTCGCGGACCTTGCGCATCGCGCTGAGGATCAGGTCCATGTCGCTCGTGTCGCCCAGGAACGTCGCGTGGGACATCGAGCAGCCCTCTTCGGCCAGCACGCGGTCGGCCACCGGAGTCGCAACCTTCGTGTAGTCCGGCGGCTCGACGCCGGCCGGCCAGCAGACGGGCCCGAAGTTGCGCTCGGTGAACAGCGGGTTGGCTTGGATGGGGTGCAGGTGACCGCTGCCAAGCGAGACACCTTCCGCAGCCATCGCCTCGACAAAGAAGTAGCAGCCGCGCCGGGTCACGATTTCCGGGTCCCACTCGATGGCGTCGATGCCGGGAATGTCGGCCATACCCGCCTCGAGGTGCCGGAAGTTCACCATGCGCTGCTCGTTTTGCGCGGCGAGGCGCTGGCATTGTGTGTAGGCGATGGCGCCTTGCCACTCGGTCATGCGCAGGTTGCTCGCCACGAAGTGGTGCTCATAGAAGGGGCGGTCGGCGATCCGCCCGATGTGGTGGTAGCCGAAGGCCTTGGCGGCAAGCTCCTCATCGTTGGTCAGGACGATGCCGCCCTCGCCGCAGGTGAGATTCTTGCCCATCTGGCAACTGAAGGTGCCAAACTCGCCGAAGGTGCCGCAGCCCTTGCCGCGCCACTGC
>JALGSS010000464.1 GCA_029821745.1 Candidatus Zipacnadia bacterium | reverse complement strand
GTATGGGGCGCCGAAGATGGCGTCGGTCGTGCTGCCAACCACAATGAACTGCTGGTGGAAGTCCCGCCCGCGCAGGGGCGCGAGTTTGATGCTGGGGGGCTGCGCCACCTCCACTTCAGGTCCGGGCCGGAACTGCCCGCCCATTCCGCCGGGTCCTGGAGCCATTGGGGGAGCTCCCATCCCACCGGGTCCGGGAGCCATTGGAGGTCCCCCCATGCCACCGGGTCCTGGAGCCATTGGAGGAGCCCCGGGCCCGCGGCGCATTGGCACAGTTTCGCGCACGAGGAACGACCCGTCCGAGGCCTTCTTGACGGGGTAGGTGAAAGGCGAGCTGCGCTCCCATCCACGGCCATCGTAGCGGTCGTACGACCGGCCCCGCCACAGGTGAGGCCGCTGCGCCCTGACTTTGAGCACGACCTCGGGCGACAGACGGATCGGCCCGGCCCCGAGCTGGAATCCCGAGCGGAACCGGAAGTAGCCCTGGATGTGAGCGCCGGCGTAGTTCCAGACGCGCGGCCGGAAGCCGAAGCCTGCGTACATACGCGGGGTCGTGTAGTAGAGAGCATTGCCAATGACAAGCCCGCCCAGGCCCGCGAGGATGAACACGAGTGCCGCGCCCGAGAGGTGCGCCCGAGCCCACTGGCGCCAGTTCAGACGACGCCGGGTTTGCTCCGCGGCGCGCAGGAAGTGGTCGTACCCCCAGCAGTAGACGGAGGCCGCCAGGAAGACCATGAAGGCGACCAGAAGCTCAGGGTTCAGGTTCCGGGTGGCCATCAGGGCAAAGATCGACAGCCCCGGGACGAAGATGAATACGAGGTTCTCGCGCTGGCTCTGCATGAAACAGAAGCCCACGAGGAACCACGCGCACAGCGCCGACAGGCTGGTCTCTTCGTCTCCGATGACCTCCGGCGGGTAGAAGAACGGGATCCCAGCCACATGTTGCTGCTGCCGGATCGCGTAGGCGAAGAAACCCAGCACCATCAGAGCGCTGCCCAGGAAGCCGAAACGCCGGTTGATCAGCGACCCGATGAAACTCAATGTGATCCCGAGCATAATCAGCACATGCACGAATAGCTCGTAGAGGGGTTCGTCGGTGGTGAGGCTGATGGCAGCGAAAGCCGCCTCGGCCGCTACAAGCGCGGCCATGGAGAGGGGCGCGAGATGCCCAAACTGTTCACGACGCGTTTGCTTGGCTTCGCGACTGGCTGAGACTGCGGATGCACTACGCGCGGCCGGCACGGCTTCCCCTCCTCCATAGACTGGTCTCCAGCGGCAAGTCTCCCTGGATTTGGATCACCCGTGCGCCCTGTGCTGCCAGGCGCGCGACGGTGTTCTCGTAGTCTGCTTGCAGCCGCCGCGCCGCCGCGTCGAAGGTATGCGGGGCGAGGGCGAACCACGTCACGGGATGCCGTCGAGCGTGAAGCCGGGCGGCGATCGCCAGCGCTTCGGCGCCAAGGGCCGGGGAGATCACGGCGATGCCGCACCCGGGAGGAAGCGCGGCCTCGTGCTCGGCCAACGCCCGGGGCAGGCCGATGTCCGCGTCGGGGCCCATGCGCGCGAGGGCCTCCAGCAGCAGGATTCGCTGCCGGGGATTGCTGGACACGACAACGCTGTGGTCCTCGGCGCCTTGGGCGATGAGTCCGACATTGCAGGCCCGATCCAGGGCTTCCGAGGCGAGGGAGGCAGCCAGCGTCGCGGCGTACTCGATGGTGCTCCTGTCACCCTCTCCCGCGTGGGCGGAGGACGACAGATCGACGAGCAGAACGCACTCCATGGACTCGATTTGCTCGGTCTCAATCACAGTGAGCTTGCCGCGCTTGGCGCTGGATTTCCAGGCGACGCGCCGCAGGTCATCGCCGGGGTAGTAGTCGCGCAGGCTGTAGAACTCGGTGCTCGGGCCGACAACCCGCCGGGCAGCCTTGTGCGGGGTCCGCCCACCCACCGCTCGCGGCCAGAGGTTCGGGATCGGGATGGGTCGGGGATACACGAGCAGTTCCGCCGGCTCATCCGCTCTCCGCGTGAAGCGGTACAAGCCGAGATAGTCGAAGGTCTCCAGGCGCGAGGGCCCGACTTGATAGACGCCCCGGCGGCGAGCGTTGAGGGAATAGCTCAGGCGATGCTCGGATTCAGGTGTGAGGTCGGCCACGAGCACCTGCCCGCCCTCGGGGCTCTCGAGCCCGTCAGGTAGCTCATCGGTGACGCCAAGGAAGAACTGCCTCAGCCTGCCCTCGTTGCGGACGGTAATCGTGACCGTGCCGCGCTCACCCGCGGTCATGACGGACTTGCCGTGGCGCGAGACGCTGATGTCGGCGAGCTTGCGCCGACCGAGGGCATACGAGACGGGAGCCAGGCATCCCAGCGCGGCAAACATGATGAAGATCTGCTTGACGTGCAGGATGAATGCCAGGATGAAGATGAAGAACGGCCCCCACAGCAGTGCATGCCGTTTCCCAATGGTCACCTAGCTGACGCCCTCCCCTATGGGTACCGACACGGCGTCGAGGATCTGCTCCACGACGTCGGCCGATGTGACGCCTTGGATGCGGCGATCAGGTTTGACAACCACGCGATGGGCCAGCGCCGGCACGGCGACGCGCTTGATGTCGTCGGGCACGATGTAATCACGGTCGCTGATGGCCGCGACGGCCTGTCCGAGACGCACGAGGGCAATCGAGCCCCGGGGGCTCGCGCCCAGTTCCACGTCGGGGTGCACGCGGGTCTCGCCGACGAGCGTCACCGCATAGTGTTTCAGCGATTCATCAACATGTATCTCACGCACGGCGCGGCGCAAATTGACGACGTCTTCCGGGCCGATCACCGGGCGCACGCGCTCGATGGGATGCACCAGCATTTGCTGGCTCAGAACATCGACCTCGTCTTCGTGGCTTGGGTACCCGATGCTCACGCGAGTCATGAAGCGGTCGAGTTGCGCCTCGGGCAAGGTGAAGGTGCCCTCATACTCGATAGGGTTCTCCGTCGCGATCACGAAGAACGGCGAGGGCAAGGGCCGGCTCCGGCCGTCCGCGGTGACCTGGAACTCCTCCATCGCCTCAAGCAGGGCCGACTGAGACTTCGGGGTGGCCCGGTTGATCTCGTCGGCGAGGACCACGTTGGCGAAGATCGGCCCCGGCTGGAAGTCGAAGCGGGCCATGTCCTGGTTGTAGATCGACACGCCTGTGATGTCCGCGGGCAGCAGGTCCGGCGTGAACTGAATGCGCTTGAAGCTACCACCGACTGACGCTGCCAGCGCCCGGGCGAGCATCGTCTTGCCCACGCCGGGAATGTCCTCGATGAGTATGTGCCCGCCGGACAAAAGGGTCGCGACGGACAGTTCCACCGCTTCACGCTTCCCCACGATGACAGTCTCTACATTGGCCGTGATCTGCTGCGTCAGGGCGGTCAATTGGCTAATGGACATGGGGATTGCCTTTCCGTGGGCGAGGCCGGGAATTGTCAGGCCGGAACACATTCCTGTATATTAACACCACGCTATCCGGATTTGTTCGCGGACCTTTCCGGGCCTGTCAAGGCGCGGGCCTTCGTGGGAAGGTCCGCGCTGCTTGCCAGGCGAATAGCACCCGGCGACGGGCGGCTCATGCCCGTGAGACTTTCGAGCAAGGAGGCACATACCCGTGGGTATGCGCGAAGCAATTGGAAGTGGCGAGTTCATCATCACCGGTGAGGTGGCGCCCCCGAAGGGCTGTCACCTTGAGCACATGGTGGAAGAGGGCGAGTACTACCGCGGACGAGTCGCCGGCATCAACGTGACGGACATCCAGTCCTCGGTCATGCGGGCCGGCTCACTCGTCGGCTGTCTGAAACTGAAAGAAGCCGGGCTGCCGCCGGTGTTGCAGATGGTGTGCCGTGACCGCAACCGTCTCGCGCTGCAGTCGGAGCTGCTCAGTGCTTGCGCTCTCGGCATTGAGGACGTGCTGTGCCTGACAGGCGACCACACGACACTGGGCGATCACCCTCAGGCCAAGCCGGTCTTCGACCTGGACTCGGTGTCCCTCATCAAGGCGGCCAAGCGCCTGACCGAGGGCAAGGACATGGCGTACTACAAGGACTTCCGCAGCGGCGACATCGTTGATGGCGAGGAGCTTGACGGCGACCCGCCCGACTTCTGCCTTGGCTGCGTGGTCAATCCGGGCGCCGTGCCCATCGAGCCGCAGATCTACAAGCTCATGAAAAAGATCGAGGCCGGCGCGGAGTTCTGCCAGACCCAGGCGGTGTACGATGCCGTGCTGTTCGAGGAATTCATGACGAAGCTTGGCGATGTGCCGATCCCGATCCTGGCCGGCGTCGTCGTCCTCAAGAGCCCCATGATGGCGAAGTACATGAACGCGAACGTCGCGGGCGTGAAGGTGCCGGAGTGGATGATGGACGAGTTGAAGGAGAAGGAGGGCCGCGTGCAGCGCAGTATCGAGATGCACGCCAAGCTCATCACCGAGCTCAAGCCCCTGTGCCAGGGCGTCCACATGATGCCGCTGGGCTGGGACAAGCACGTGCCGGCCATCCTGGATCTCGCCGGCCTGTAAGCGATCGATTGCCAGGCGCGAACGGCGTACATATAATGTAGTTATAGACTAAACTCACATACCAGGTGTTTAGCCATGATTGCCAGCGAGAGGAAACCGTTCGAGGAAATCCTGAAGATGCT
>JALGSS010000463.1 GCA_029821745.1 Candidatus Zipacnadia bacterium | reverse complement strand
CAAGGGAGAATGTATGATGTCGTTGCACAAGGCTCTGCTCTGCGCCGTCGTCGCTTCACTAGCCGTGGTCGCTATCACCGGCTGTCCGAAGGCACCGGACAGCTCCACGGCGGGCGTGCCGACGGCCCCCGGCATGGGAATGGAAGGGTCTTCCGGGCCTACGGGAGCCAACTCTACGAGCATCCAGGTCAAGGGTTCCGACACGCTGCTGCAGGTCGCCCAGGCTCTGGCCGAAGCCTACAAGACAGCCGAGCCCAGCGTGGAAGTCGCAGTCGCCGGCGGCGGATCGGGCACGGGTTTCCAGGCTCTCATCGAGGGCACCACGGACATCGCCGCCGCGTCACGCGAGATCAAGGACAAGGAGGCCGAACAGGCCAAAGCCAAGGGCATCGAGCCTGTGGAGAACATCATTGGCTACGACGGGATTGCCGTCATTGTCAACAAGGGCAACCCCGTTGCGCGACTCACCATCGAGCAGCTTTCAGACATCTACACCGGCGCCATCACGGACTGGAAGGCCGTCGGCGGGTTCGGCGAGATCTTCCTCCTGAGCCGGGAAACGACATCAGGCACCTTCGAGTACTTCAAAGAGCACATCGTCCGGCAGGGAGAGAAGGGCAGCCAGCTCGACTTCGCCGACGCGATCATCATGCTTCTGTCCAACAGCGCCATCCGCGAACAGGTTGCTGACACGGAGACGGCAATCGGGTACGTCGGTCTGGGATACCTGGATGACAGCGTCAAGGCCGTCGCCATCTTCGATGCAGGCGGCGCCGCCGTCAGTCCTAGCGTTGACACCGTCAAGGACGGCACATACCCGGTGTCCCGTCCTCTACTCATGTACACATCCCAGAAGCCGACGCCGCAGACAGCCGCGTACCTCGAGTGGATTCTCGGTGACGAGGGCCAGAAGATCGTCGCCGACGAAGGCTTCGTGCCGGTCAACTAGCTCTGCACCTCACTGTGCGACGGTTCCGCAAGGCATATGTGCGGAGCCTTCGCGCTCCATCCGTATGGAGACAGACTGAATGAAACGACGCATTCAGAAGTACTGGGAGACAATCGTTGAGGCGGGTATCTGGCTGGCCGGAGTGGCGTCCATCATCTTCGTGGTCCTGATACTCGTCTTCCTTCTGCGCGACGCGTTGCCGGTGCTGAAGGACGCCACCGTGGGCGAGTTGCTCTCAGGCCAGAAGTGGCGCCCGACATCGGACCCCGCCAAGTTCGGCTTCCTGCCGCTGATCCTGGGGAGCCTGTTCGTGACGGTGGGCGCGCTCTTGATCGCGATACCCCTGGGTGTTGCCTGCGCGACGTTCCTGTCCGAAGTCGCCCCACGGTGGCTGCGAGAGGTCCTGAAGCCCGTTGTTGAGGTGCTCGCGGCAATCCCCTCCGTGGTCTTCGGCTTCGTTGGGCTCATGATCCTGGGGGACTGGATCAAGTCGGGTTCGCAGGCTGTGGGCCTGGCTCTCCCGGGCCCCGAATGGCTCACATCGGCGCTCAATATGCCGATGGGCCTCGCGGCCATCACGGGATCGGTCATGCTGGCTCTGATGGCGCTGCCAACCATCGTGTCGATCGCCGAGGATGCGCTGACAGCGGTCCCGATGTCCTACCGCCAAGGCTCATGGGCCCTTGGCGCGACTCGGTGGCAGACCATTGTTCACGTCACCATCCCCGCGGCGAAATCGGGGATCATCGCCGGCATCATGCTGGGGATCGGCCGCGTGATCGGAGAGACCATGACCGTACTGATGGTCACAGGCAACTCCCCTGTGATGCCCTCCCTGGCGAAGGGTCTGTTCCGTCCGGTGCGCACTATGACGGCAACCATCGCTGCGGAGATGGGCGAGTCAGCCCACAACACGCCTCACTACCACGCCCTGTTCGCACTGGGCGCATTGCTGTTTCTTATCACCTTTGCGGTGAACACTGCCGCGGATTACGTGACCCATGCCAACAAACACGTCGAGACCCGATAGCCAACCATTGGCCGACGCTCTGCAGAGCACGCGGGGACGGACACAGCGCGTCAAGCAGGCCCTGGCCTTCTTCACGATAGGGATGCTCTCGCTGTCCATCGTGGCCCCCGCGGTGCTGATCGTGTACTTCGTCACGGCTCGGGGTCTCCCCGCGATGAGTTGGGAGTTCATCAGCGCCATGCCCCGAGACGGCATGACCGCTGGAGGCATCTTCCCGGCCATCGCCGGCTCACTGGGGCTGGTGATCGTGACCATGGTGATCGCGATGCCCGTGGGAGTGCTCGGGGCAGTGTATCTGGCCGAGTACGCCCGACAAGGGCCGCTCGTACGGGCCATCCGCATCGCCATCATGAATCTCGCGGGGGTGCCGTCGATCGTCTACGGGCTGTTCGGGATGGGCGTGTTCGTCATGGTCATCGTCCCCGCGATGATCCGCGTGCTGCACCTGGACCCATCCCAGTATTCGCGAAGCTGTCTGTTGGCCGGTGCCGCGACGCTGGCACTGTTGGTGCTCCCGATGATCATCACGACCACCGAGGAGGCGCTGCGCCAGGTGCCACAGCATCAGCGCCACGCCAGTCTCGCCCTGGGAGCGACGAAGTGGCAGACCGTGCGGCGAATCGTGCTGCCGAACGCGCTGCCCGGCATCCTGACCGGGCTGATCCTCGCCGTGGGCCGCACAGCCGGCGAGACGGCCCCCATTCTCATGACAGGCGCCGTGTTCTACCTGTCGCGTCTTCCCGCTGCACAGGATGCGCTGTTCAAGCCCTTCATGGCTCTTCCCTACCACTTGTTCGCGGTCGCAACCCAGTTGCCGGACGCCCCCGAGGAGATCCAGTGGGGCACCGCCTTCGTGCTGCTGGGGATCGTGCTGGGTTTCAACATCGTTGCGGTCGCTCTGCGCACTTACCTGCGAAAGAAGAGGGCTTAGACAATGACGCCACCGGTCTCTGTTAATGGCCAAACCCTGCAGCGCCCCGAGGGCCCGCCGGCTCAGGTGCCGTCCGACGCCAAGATGTCCACGGAGGACTTGCACGTGTACTACGGCAAGTTCGAGGCGCTCAAAGGCATCTCGCTTGGTATCCCCGACAAGCAGATCACGGCGTTGATCGGCCCGTCGGGCTGCGGGAAATCGACCTTCCTGCGCTGTCTGAACCGGATGAACGATGTTATCGACGGCGTTCGCGTGGAGGGGAAGGTGACGCTGGACGGCGCGGACATCAACGATCGTAGTGTGGATCCGGTGGAACTGCGCAAGCAGGTGGGGATGGTATTCCAGCAGCCGAACCCGTTCCCGATGTCGATCTTCGACAACATCGCCTACGGGCCGCGCCTACACGGAATGCGGAAGCATGCCCAACTCGCGGAGATCGTCGAGCGCACCCTCACCGGGGCCGCCCTGTGGGACGAGGTCAAGGACAAGCTGAAGCAATCGGCGTTCTCGCTCTCGGGCGGGCAGCAACAGCGTCTGTGCATCGCCCGCGTGATGGCGGTCGAACCCGAGGTCATCTTGATGGATGAGCCTTGCTCTGCCCTCGACCCGACGGCCACCTTCCGGATCGAGGAGCTCATGACCCGACTGAAAGAGGACTATACTGTCGTCATCGTGACCCACAACATGTACCAGGCGGCGCGGGTCTCGCAGAGCACCGCGTTCTTCCTCATGGGCGAAGTGATCGAGTACGATGAGACGGCCAAGATCTTCGAGATGCCCGCGGACACACGCACGGAAGACTACGTGAGAGGCAGGTTCGGATAATGAGCACCAATGATGCCGAGATTCGCTCCAGCTTCCGCGGCAATCTCGCCCAGTTGCGCGAGCTCGTGCTGCGCCTCGCAACTTTCGTCGAGGACATGCTGAGCAAATCCATGCAAGCTCTGATGACCCAGGATCGGGAACTGGCCGAAGAGGTCCGCATAAGCGATGATGTTCCCGACCAGCTTGACTTCGACATCGAGCAGTTGTCGATCCAGTTGCTTGCGCTCCAGCAACCGATGGCGCGCGACCTGCGGGAGATATCGGCTTCCATGCGCATCGCCACAGACCTGGAGCGCGTCGGCGACTACTCCCGAGACATCGCCAAGGTGGCCCGACGCCTTGCGGACAAGCCCTACTACTGGCCTCTTGAGGACATCCCGGTCATGGCCAACCGCGTCGGCGAGATGATCCGCCTCGCGATCAAGGCCTTCGTCGACCGTGACCTGGAGCTGGCGCTAAAGGTCATCGACATGGACGCCGAAGTCGACCGCCTCTGCCTTCTTGCTGCTCGTGGTCCGATACCTGGAACGGATGGGCGACCACACGGTCAATGTCGCCGAACGCGTGGAGTACCTCGAAACCGGCCAACTGACCCTACACCGGTAGCGGGTACCCGCTGCGGAGAGCTACTGGCCCGTCTGCACGCGCGCGACGAGGAAATCAGCAATCGTCGTCGCAATCACCGCGTGCCCATCGACATTTGGATGGGCCATGTCACCCATCAATGGCAGGATCCCCTCCCGTCCGACGGATTTCAGCGCCTTCTGCACGTCAATGTACTCCAGAGCGCGCTCGTGACAGACCCCGCGGACAGCCTGCGCGAAGTCGTCAAGCATCGTGTACCGCGGCCCGCAGCCCGGCACAGTCGTCAGAGGCACCAGCGCCGCCTCGCCGCTTGTGACTGTGGCGAGACGATCAAGATAGTCTTCGAGATTGGCCGCAAATTGCCCCGCCGTCCAGCGCCCACTCTTGTCGTTATAGCCGTACAGCGTGGTGATCAGGTCAGGCGCGTCGCCCTGGAAATCACGGTTCACCCACGCCCGGGCATCGATCAGTTTCGCACCGCCCACAGCTCGGCTCTCGGCAATGATCTCGTCATAGCCGAGCTTCGCGCGCAATTGAGCCTGCAATTGCGTGGCG
>JALGSS010000021.1 GCA_029821745.1 Candidatus Zipacnadia bacterium | reverse complement strand
CGATGAGCTGCCATCCACGATGTATGACGAACTCCGGAGGCATCAGCTCTGGATGGAGGAACTGGATCCGGGGCACCCCACGTGGGTCGTGCTCTGCCGCCTCAACGACATCGCCAACTGTATCGGTACCTTCGATGTTATCGGCACCGACCCGTATCCGATCCCCGGCTCTCCCGCCGGAAAGGCCCTTCAGTGGACGCGTTCAACCGTCGAGAGCACGAATGGCCTGACCCCCGTCTGGATGGTCCCGCAGATCTTCAACTGGGCCTCCTACCGGAAAGATGAGCCGGCCGAGAAGTACCGGTCGCCGACCCTCGAGGAGATGCGCAGCATGGCCTGGCAGTGCATCGCGGGCGGCGCGAACGGGCTTGTGTTCTGGCGTTGAGCCCTTCGAATCCCGCTGGCCCGACATCCAGACCATGGCGGCGGAGATCAAGCAGTTCTTCCCGGTCTTGCTCTCCGTGGATCCCGCGCTCGAGCCAACGCGCGTGGAGGCGGAGCCACAGGTTGAGTGGCGACTGTACGGGAAGGACGGGAAGACTTACCTGCTGGTGGTGAACAGCGGAGATGAAGGCACTGTGGCCACCTTCCGGTTCCCGCGTCGCTTCCGGAGTGTCGATGTGCCCTTCGGCCAGGACAACGCCCGCCTCAGTGGCAAGACTCTTACCGTGCCCCTGGCGGCGCTTGAGCCGAAGATGATCTGCCTGACACCGTAACGGTTGCAGCTCTGCGGCATCGTTAGATTGCCCACCGCGACCCGCGGTGGGCAATCTGCTATCGGAGGGACACGCCCTGGCGCGTGAGTTCTCCCTGCACGCTCTCGACTTCGACGTTCCGGGGCTCCACCCCGTCGCGGACACTGATCGCGGCGCCCACGCCGGCGCCCTGACCGACGACCATGGTCATCGCCATCACCCGCAGCGTCCACGGGCTGGTTCCACTCACGCTACGCCCGGCGCCCATCAGCAGTCCGTTTATCTCGCGCGGCACCAGACAGCGATACGGGATGTCATAGGTGCCATCCTGCATCGACTGCACACCCCACGCCCCCGGCGACGGGTTCTTCACGAACTGCTTCATAACGACGCCCCGACCGATCGCGTCGCCAAACTCGGCGCCCTCGGCCTGCATCTGCGGGGTGAAGGCGAACTCCCCATCAATCCAGCGAGTTGCGCGGATGCCCAGGTCGTCGCCGGTGGCGCTCACATACGCGTTCTCGAACCCCGGCACGCGCTTGCGGAAGTAGTCAGTCACCGCGAAGGCCATCCGCCGACCGTCGGCCATCGACCGGCTGATCCCGTCGATGTCCAGTTCCTCGTTCTCACAGAATCCGGTGATGATGTGCGCGACCCCCAACTCGCGGATCGCGTGCATCTGCAGCGCGTCGATGCTGTCGTGCACCCCAATCCGTGTGGGGTACTCGCCGCTCTCCAGGCCCTCTTTCATGATCAGCATCTGCTCGCCGCCGCCGTGAGGGAACAGGAAGGTGCCCGTCTGTCTGTACTGCGCGAGGGCTTCGTCGAAGTCCCAGTCCACGTCCATGTAGGGGGGATACTGCTCGGGGTTCGCGACGAAATACTCGACGAAGCGGTCGACGTCGACATTGCCCACTCGGAACACCAGGCTGTCCTTGCCACGGACCTCCTTGCCGACCTGCTTGATCGGCGCCCCCGCGAGCGTCGCCACGTCCGCGTCCCCAGTTGCATCAACGACGACCTTGGCGCGGATCGCCTCGCGGCCTGACTTGCTCTCGATGACGACACCCCGGACAGCGTCCCCATCCATGATCACATTGGCCACCTGCGTGTCGAACAGGTACCGCACGCCGGCCTGCTCCATCAGCTCCGTGAGCACGAGCTTCGCGCGCTCGACGTCGTAGATGATGTGCCCTTTGTGGTCATGCCAGGCCGACCCGGGGCCTTCCATACGCGCCAGCTCGTCCACGAACTCCAGGGAATTGCCGCGCACGACCAGCTCGTGACTCGCCGTGTAGTAGCAGTTGAAGACTGAGCAGCACATCCCGGCGGTTGCCACGCCGCCGGGGAATCCGTTCCGCTCGACGAGAAGCGTTTTCGCGCCGGCCCGTGCGGCCGCGACCGCCGCCGATACGCCGCCAAGCCCACCGCCCGCGACGACCACGTCGACATCCGCTCGAACTGGGATCGGCCGCGCCGGCTCAAGGATCGCCTGACCCTCAATCTTTGCTGCGTGGGTCTGGGACATCCCGCATCACCTTCGCAAGAAGCGTGACTGAGTGCGCACTACCTGGTCGTGCGGCCCCGAGCGATGAGGTTGCCCTGGGTGATCTCGATGCTGTCGAGCCAGACCCCTCGCCCCTGTGGCGGGTTCTTCTCGATAGCCCGATCTATCTCGCTCTGGATATTCTCGCGGACCGACGCGGGCATGTCCATGCGGCCGACCTTCGCGTCGATGATCTCCAACCGCGCTGCCCCGTTCTCAACCCGTGGCTTCACCCGGATTGTCGCGTTGAGCCGGCGGCCTTGCACAGTGACGCTGCCCTGCGCAACCGCCGTGCCATCGCCCAGGTACACCTTCAGATCCTCCACGCCCTGGCCCTGCAACTGCTGGGCAATAGACGACGTGAGCTCCTGGGATCCGACCACCACCTGCACGCGTTGCGGGCGTCCGGAGCGCGCGGCGCGCTCAACGTTCCGCACCTGCGTTTCGAGAGGGACTGATGCGCCCGTCCCGTAGGGCGAGGGCTGCGTGGAGTACTCGGCCTCCGGCGGAAGGGGTGCGTCAGCAGTGAGACGCGCGTAGCCAACCACGAGAAACACGAGCGCGCCGACCAGCAGGACGCCACAGCCGACAGCGACACCGATCAGCGCATTGCGCCTGGCCATCTGCCGATCCTTCGCGGTGATGATCTTCCTTGCCATGTTGGCTCAAACCAATACCGGGGATAGGTGGGCACTGACGGTATCAACAGACAGGGGGGATGGACAGTTCCGGGCGATCCGCAAGACAGGGATCAGTGCCGCATCGCGCCCGTCGGGCGGCGCGGTCTGCTCAGCCATTGAAGCGGTTCATTGCGGCATCCATGCCGTCCGTCAGCCAGCACTCGGCAGCATCCGCGGCACGCTGGACCATGTCCTCAACCTTGGCGCGTTCGGTGGCTTTGAACTCCGACAGGACCCAGTCTCGCGGGCTGACACCGGCGGGCGGCTGTCCAACCCCGAGGCGCAGGCGTTGGATCTCGGTTGTCCCCATAAGTCGGGCGACCGAACGGATACCCTTGTGGCCGGCGTCGCTGCCACCACGTCTCACGCGCAGGACACCCAGGTCCAGGGCCATGTCGTCGTAGATCACGAGGAAGTTGGCTTGCTCGATCTTGAAGAACTGCACGAGGCGCCGAGCAGCGTCGCCGCTGTCGTTCATGAAGGTCTGGGGCTTCACGATGAGGGTGTCGAGCCCGGCAACATCCCCGCGGCCGAAGATCGACCGCAAGCGGCGACGCGTGAGCGAGACACCGTGCCGCTGTCCTAGCAGGTCGGCCACGAGATACCCAACGTTGTGCCGTGTCCGCTCGTACTCGGGCCCGGGATTGCCGAGACAGAGGATGGCATGCATGGTATTGAGGGTACTCCAAACGGTATGAGGCGTCGCGCGACGCCGAACTGGGTCCACGGCGTCGCGCGACGAGTACCAATGGCGTTACTCTTCGTCGGCAGACTCGTCGTCGTCCGCTGCTTCGCCCTCTTCGCCTTCCTCGCCCTCTGCGCCCTCTTCGCCCTCTTCGCCTTCCTCCATGGCCGCGAGCAAAGCCTCTTCCTCGAGCAAGGCCTCTTCCTCTGCGGAAATCATCCGCGCGGGTGGCGTGCAGGTGACGATGGCGGTGTCAGGCTCCACCAACAGCTCAACTCCTTCCGGCATCTCGAGCTGCGACGCGGTGCGCGTCTCGTGCAGTTCCATGCCCTCAATGCTGATGATGAGCTTGTCGGGGATGGAAAGCGGCAGACAAGACACTTCCACTTCGTACGCGATCTGGTCGATGACAGCGCCCTCCAACTGCGCAGGGGACGAGCCGACGAACTCGACCGGTACGCCGACGATGACCGTGTCAGTCAGCGAGATCCACTGGAAGTCGACGCTCTCAGGGATTCGGCTGACAGGGTGCTGCTGCATGTCTCTCAGCAGCGCCGCGGTCCTCTCATCTGCCTCCAACCCGGCGACCTGCAGCCTGAAGACGATGTTCGTGCCATGCTTGCTCAGCAGTGACTGCAGATCCTCGCGCACCACGCTGAGGGCGAGGGCCTCGCGCCCCAGTCCGTATACGACGCCAGGGATGAAACCGGCCTGGCGCAGTCTGCGGGCCGGACCCTTGCCCGTCTGTTCTCGCTGCGTGGCGTCCAATACTACTTGCTCCATACGTGCTCCTCCTCCAAGGCGTCTTGCCCGGCCTGTGCGCCGGCGCCAAGACGATATCTCCAACAGGGAATGAACTGGGGCCGCAAGTCGGCCGACCCCGGGTGTTCGCTATGTGTGCCGAGCCCGTGCGTGGCTTCTAGAAAAGCCGCTCTTGCGTCGGGGCGTTCTGGCCGATGGTGGCACTGACCGACTTGCTCTTGTGGATGCGCTCAACGGCCTCCGCCAGCAGCGACGCGACGGAGAGCACGACCATCTTCTCCAGCTTCTGCTCCCGGCACAACGGGACTGTGTCGGTAATGACGACCGAGTCCACCGCGTCCTCGCTGAGCCGTTCCAGGGCCGGGCCCGACAGCACGCCGTGCGTCGCCGCACAGTGCACCTCGACGGCGCCCCGCTTCCTGAGTTCCTTGGCGCCGTTCACCATGGTCCCCGCCGTGTCCATCATGTCATCAAGCATCACGGCACGCTTGCCGTCGAGATCGCCGATGACCTCCATGATCTCGGATTCGTTGGGCTCCGGCCGGCGCTTCGCGATGATCGCGATCGAGCTATTCAGGTCGTCGGCCATCTTCTTCACGTCATCGACCCCGCCGACGTCAGGTGAGACGATGACGGTGTCCTCTCCACCGATCCCGACTTCTCGCAGGTACTTGGCGATGATCGGGCGGCCCGGCAGATGGTCGAAGGGGATGTCGAAGAAGCCCTGTATCTGATCGGTATGCAGGTCGACGCCCAACACCCTGTCCGCGCCGGCGGTCGTTATCAGGTTCGCGACGAGCTTCGCGGTGATTGGCTCGCGCCCCCGGGCCTTGCGGTCCTGGCGAGCGTAGCCATAGTAGGGCAGCACCGCGACGAGCCGGGCCGCCGATCCACGGCGGAAGGCGTCCAGCATTACCAGGAGTTCCACGAGATGTTCATTGACCGGGTGGCACGTGGGCTGGATCAGGAAGACGTCGGCGCCCCGAACGCTGTCGTTGACCTTGACCTGGACCTCACCGTCGGAGAACCGCTTAACTTCCATGTCGCCAAGCGGCTGGCCGAGGATGTCCGCAATGCGGGTCGAGAGCCCGAGATTGGCGTTGCCGGAGAAAATCTTCAGTGGTCCGTATTGCACCGGACGGCACCCCTAGGTACCCGAACAAAGAAACTGGCTGGGGCGGCAGGATTCGAACCTGCGAATACTGGATCCAAAGTCCAGCGCCTTACCGCTTGGCCACGCCCCAGCGTTGCTTGGTTGGTCTTCAGTTTTTGTGCGTGCAATGCTTCCAGCCACCGAGGTGACACGTCATCTAGGTGCCAAGCACCCTAAGATGCCCGGCTCCGCAGCCAAGCTTCCACCGACGCGACATTCGATGGCTTGTCTACGTCGAAACCAATCTCCGGATACGGCGACCGAATGACATGCGCCGACGACCCGAGCAATTGCTCGATGCGACCGGCGATGTCTTCCAGCGACAGCCGGCCGAGCAGCAGCCGCATGACAAAACCCCAGCCCAGTAACGTGCACAGGCGCAAGGGGCTCTTGCGCATCTCGAACGTTTTCTGAAGCTGGTGCCCATGCTGCGCCATGAACCCACGACTCACGACGCCCACGTTCCCGCCTGTATAAAGCCCATCCTGCAGGCGAAAATATGTGCGGCGACCGCCGGGGAAGACGCGCTCGCAATCCTCTTTACGAACGATAGAATATATGATTGACGCATCTGAATGCAAGACCTCGCCGCAAAAATGGTCGAGGGCCTCGGCGGTCATGAGCGGCAGATCGCCCGTGACGATGAAGACTCTGTCTGCTTCGGGGAACGCGTCCAGGCCCGCCCGGATGCTATCGAGGTATTTGGGGCCCTGGGCCACGACTGCGAGGTCCCCCAGGTGATCGATGAGCGGGGAACCCTCGGCGCAGACGACCTTCACACCGTCAATGAGCTTGGCTTCCATCACAGCGTCCAAGAGCCGGTCAATAATGGGACGCCCGCCAACAGGGATCAGCGCTCGGGTGTCCGCACCCGTTGCCTGCTGAAGCTCGGGCGATATCTTGCCGGCGGCCAGCACCGCCACAGGTATCGTCTCATTCATGGTTCAAGTTCTCTCCGAGTGTGTATCCGGCATCCACAGTGCGTGCCGCCACCGACCAGTAGCCCATGTCGCGGAGCGATGCAGCCAATCCATCGGCGGCGGCCGCATCCGTCGCCAGTCCGAAGACAGCAGACCCCGATCCGGTCATGTGAGCCCCGACGGCGCCCAAGTCTATCATCCAGTCGACCAACGCCCCGATCTGAGGCATCCGGGCCACGACGCTACGGGTGAAGGCGTTCAGGCACAACTCTGAAAGCCGCTCAGGGGGCGCGCCGCTCGACAGCGCCCGGGCGACGGCGTCCATGCCGGAGCCGTCGCTGAAGTCCTCGTGCCCAATGCCCTGGTAGGCCTCAGGCGTCGACACGCCCTCGTCGGGCCGCGCGATAACCAAATCGTACGTCCGGCCGGCCACCAGGGGCTCGACGATCTCTCCCCTACCCGAGCACATCGTGGCGCCGCCGGTCAGGAAGGCCACCGTGTCCGAGCCCAACTGCGCGGCGATTTCACGCAAACGCTCGTCGCCGTCGAGTCCCGTCAGGCGCGCCAACGCGGCCAGCACGGCCACGCAATCCGAGCTTCCTCCACCCAGCCCGCCTCCGGCCGGGACATGCTTGCACAGCTCAATGCAGGCGCCGCCGGGCCGGCCGAAGGTCTCGCGGAACGCCTCGGCGGCTCGCCAACAGATGTTCTCGGGCCCACGCGGAGCGTCGAAGTCGCCGGAAACCCTGAGTTGCACCCCGTCGGGGCTCAAGCCTACCATCAGGTCGTCGTGCAGCGAGACGGTCTGCATGACGGTCCTGATCTCATGATACCCGTCAGGCCGTCTGCCGAGCAACTCCAGGCCCCAGTTGATCTTCGCATGGGCGCGCACACGGACTTGGCTGATCACCGGGCTTCCTCCCACGCGGCCAGGGCGTTGCCCAGGGCCGTAAACTCATCAAAGGACAGCGTCTCCCCTCGCCGCTGCGGCGAGATCGCGGCTTCGGCCAAGACGGCATCGGAGTCAGCCGGTGAGAGCCCTGTCTGAGGTGCCGTCGCCAGGGCCTTCTTCAGGGTCTTGCGCCGATAGCCGAACGCGGCGCGCAGGCCGCTGAAGAAGTGCTCGGGACTCGCAACCGCCTCAGGAGGCCTGCGCCGAGGAGTCATCCTGACAGCCATCGACTGCACGCTGGGCGGCGGGATGAACACGCTCGGGCGAAGCGCGCACACGCTCTCAACGCACTCGACGAAATACTCGCAGAACACGGTCAGCGACCCATATTCCGGGCTGCCGGGAGCCGCCTGAATCCGGTCGACGACCTCCCGCTGAGCGGTGACCACGATGGCTCTGAGCGGCGTCGAAGCCAGAAATAGCTTCTCCAGAATCGGCGTGGTGATGTAGTAGGGCAGGTTCCCGCAGGCGACAGTTCCCTCACCAAGGTGAGCACTGAGATCGGCCTTCAGGAAATCCTCCGAGCGCACCTGCACTGAGGGCAGCCCGCCCAGCAACTCGTCAAGGGGAGTTTTGAGCTTCCTGTCCTTCTCAAAAGCGATGACCGGCACTTCCGCGTCGGCCAGCAGTCGCGTGAGTGCCCCCAGACCGGGCCCGATCTCGATGATGCAAGACGGCCCACAGTCCACGGCCGCGCTCGCTATCCGTTGGGCGATATTCCCATCAATGAGGAAATTCTGGCCCAGGGACTTCACCGGTCGCAGCCCGTGCCGAGCCATCAAGTGGCGTGTCCGGGCGAGCAGTGACATATTCAGCAGATTGCCTGCGGACGCCTCTCCCAAGAGCTCACCTCAACGTAGCGGTTGTCAGTCGTCCTCGGGCGGCGGCCCAGTCTCGTCGGGGGGAGCTAGTTTCGCCGCCGTCGCCGTGTAGGCGTGGACAATGTCGCTGCGCCTCAGAACCCCAACCAGCTTCCGGGGGTCATCCGGATCCACAACGGGCAGTCGCCCGACCTCGCCGGCCATGGGGTCGGCGAGTGCGCTACGCAAGGTCTGCTCTGGGTAGCACACCATCACATCGCGTGTGGCGATGTCCTCGACGATGCGGTCGTGCAAGCCCTGGCGTGCCGCGCGCTCAAGGTCCGACAGTGTCAGAATCCCGGCCAGCAGCCCTTCCTTGTCGACCACCGGGAAACCATGGTGTCCGGTCCGCTGGAACTGTGCGGCGGCCTCTTCGAGGGACATCGCGAGCGGCAGCGTATCGATACTCGTCGTCATGACGTCTTCGACGCGCACGTCGCTCATCGGGTCAATGGGCCGCGCCTTCTTGATGTTGATGCCGCGACGCACGAGCTTAATGGTATAGACATCTTCCCGCATCAGCCGTTCGGCGAGCAGCGTGCTGACAACAACCGACGCCATCAGGGGCACAATGACACGGTAGTCAGCCGTCATCTCGAAGAGGATCAGCACAGCCGTGACGGGAGCGCGGCAGGCCCCGGCGAATACGGCCCCCATCCCGCAGATCGCGTAGCCCTCCGCATTCGGCACAATGCCAGGCATGATCGCGTGGAGCAGCTGCCCGAAGAACCCGCCCAGCACCGCTCCAATGAAAAGCGATGGAGCGAACACTCCCCCCGACCCTCCCGAGCCAATTGATACCGACGTCGCGATGATTTTGAGGAACACCAGGCCCAAGCAGAACCACGTTCCAAGCCGGCCTGTCAACGCGCTCTCGATGGTCTCGTAGCCTACGCCGAAGATATGGGGGAACTTGACGCCGATGATGCCGATCAGAAGCCCGCCGAGCACAGGCTTGATGTACTCCGGCAGGCGCATCGGGTCGAAGAGGTCCTCGACGGCGTACAGGGCGCGGCTGAACAGGATGGCCGCGAGACCGGCCAGGAGACCAAGCACCATGTACAAGGGCAGTTCATACCACGAAGCCGGCTGATGCACCGGCACCGCGAAGGCCGGCATATCACCGAGACTTGCGCGCGAGTATGCGGTCGCAGCTACGGAGGAGAGAACCACCAGGACAAAGGACCGGATCCCGAAGTCGCGCAGGATGACCTCCAGCGCGAAGATGGCCCCACCGATCGGTGCGTTGAATGTCGCGGCAATGCCGGCCGCTGCGCCGCAAGCCACGAGCAGGCGCACACGTTGCACCGGAAGACGCAGAGCCACTGCGAGGGACGACCCCAGGGACGAGCCGATCTGCACGATGGGACCCTCGCGTCCCGCCGAGCCCCCCGAACCGATGCAGACAGCCGACGCGAGCGCCTTCACAACGGCGACCCGCCCGCGGATTCTCCCGCCGCTCTCCGCGACGGCCAGCATGACCTCGGGTACACCATGGCCCTTGGCTTCGCGGGCGAAGAAGAATACGAGCAAGCCGACAATCAGACCACCGATGGCCGGCACCGGAACAACGTGGTAGGGCCCCCAGCCACCGACGAGCTTGGCAGCGCTGCCGAACATGACGTCGTGTGCCGACGTGATGAGCCAGCGGAAAACGACAGCGCCCACCCCGGCACCCAAGCCGACCGCGATTGCCAGCACAAAAGGACCTGCAGTCGGAGAGCGGAAGAACCGCACCAGACCATTGTTAGCTTTTGCCATCGAACTTCCCAGCTTCGTGACTTTGAGAAAAGGGTTACCGGCTGAATGAGGGGATGCCTGCGCCCTTCGACCTCACACCAGTACCCCTATAATGTACTGCTTTGAGCGCCATGACGCAAGGGAATGCTTCGACAGGGAATGCTTCGACGCGTGTATGGGATATCACAACGGCGAAGCGCGGGACCGACCCACGCTTCGCCGTTGTGCGACTGCCGGGCATCGGGAGCTGAGCAGGAAGCCTACTCCCGGTCTCGAATCGTCTCCATCGCGCCTTCCATGAGTTCGGCCACCCAGGGCTCCATCTCGCGCGCAGCCGCGCGTCTCAGCAGTGCCAGCGAGCTCGGGTGCGCGTCCTGCCGCAGCACCTGCGTGGCAGCGGCGCGCGTCTCGGCCACGGAGTGGTCCAGCAGTCCGGCGATGTCCTCGCGCAAGGCCGCGGTCATAACCGCTGCAACGACCGACGTCGCGACCATTCGGACATTCGCGTCAGTGTCCTGGAGGACGGATGCGAGTTCCGGCCCGTCCGCTTCGGTTGCCAGGCGCCGCATGGCACCGATAGCGCCTACGCGCACCCGCGGGTTATCATCCTTGAGCGCGCCGAGGACGGCTTCGCGGGCCCGTGGATCGCCGATACGACCCAGCGCCCTCAGGACATCCGCCCGTGCCTCGGGCGAGGCCTCATCAATAACGACCAACAGCGTATCGACGGCCTGGGGGCCAAGCTGCGAAAGCGCCCAGCAGGCGGCGTACCGGGCGTCCGGGTCATCCGATACGGACTCCATGCCAAGAGCCTGCAGCGCTGCGTCACCGAACACCAACAGCGACTCCACCGCGGACTGGGAGACGTTGTCGTCTTCATCCTGCAGCAGACCGATGAGCATACGAAGCGCGTGAGCGTCGCCGGGCGCTTCGCGCAGGGCTATGGCCACCGCCCGGCGCACGGCGGCGTCTCCGTGCTTCGAGTAATTGAAGAGCAAGGGCACGTCGGAGCCGGAGACGTTCTGCAGCGCCTCGGTAGCGGCGTGGCGCACCCGCTCGTCATGGTCGTCGACGAGGGACACCAGAGACAGCCCCACTTGCCCGCCGAGGGATGCCATGTACTGGGCGGCATCAGCCCGGACATTGTCATCAGTGGTCTGAAGGGCGCGCTCGAGCGCCTGCATGCCCTCCGGGCGGCCAAGCTGTGCGAGGGCGCCCGCGGCCGCCACTCCCACGCGGCTCAGGCTCTCACGGCTCAGGGTGTCGGCCAGCGCGTCCCCCGCCTCAACTACTTCGCACGTGCCCAGCGAGCGGCAGATGGTGATCCTGAGTTTGACGGATTTCGACGAGCGCAGCTTGTTGAGCAGAACGCTGGTCGCGTTCGGCCCCATGGTCGTCAACACGTCGGCCGCAGCCTTCTGGACGTCCTGCTGCTCGTCATCGAGGAGACCGGACAGCAGGCCAAGAGCGTCGTCACCGATGCGCCCGAGGGCCACGGCGGCGGCCCTCCGCACGGGAGCATCGGGGTCTCGAGCCTTACGGACCAGCGACCGGAGGGACTGGTTACTACCCACATCGCCAAGAACGACCGCGGCGGTCTTGCGGACCTGCTCCTCCTCGTCGCTCATGAGTTCGTCAACGATGCCGGGCGCCGACCGCGCGATGTCTGTGGCGACGGCAACATATCCGGGCAGCGGCTCGCCCTTGGGACGTGTCGCCATGCGCACCAGGATCGGGATAGACTGGGCCGCGTGGGCCATGAGACCCTTATTGATCGCCGCGGCGACTTCCTCGCGGTCGGTGGTCGATTCCCGCGCGAGAACGGACAGGGCTTCGTGGGTCCCGATCTCACTGAGGGCCTCGGCTGCAGCGCAGTTGATCGTGAGAGAGGTGTCGTGCAGGCGCTGCTGTAGCGTCTGCACGGCCTCGTTGCGCCCGAAGCGACCGGCCATTCGCACAGCCGCAAGTCGCGTGTCTTCGTCGGCGTCGCGGGCATACTGGGTCAAGGTGTAGACCGGGTCGACACTCATAGCGCGCAGAGCACGCAGGATGCCGTCGTCCACGCGTTCGTCTTGCTCACGTAGCCGTTCCAGCGTCGGAACGACGGCAGGCCCGCCGAGCTTCCCGAGCGCTTCTGCCGCGGCCTGTCTCACGGTCTCGTCCCGGTCGCCGAGGCGCCCTGCCAGCGGATCAATGACGCCCTGTTCGTCCAGATCGCCCATTACGCGCGCTGCGGCGATCCGCATCTCCGGCTCTTCGCTGCGTAGCTTGCGCTCGAGGGCAGCCACCGCATTCTTGCCCAGCGCAACGAGGGCTTGAGTGGCCTGTTTCCTGATCGTCTCATCAGGCGACGTGAGCGTATCGCTCAGCGGCCCGGCCATGCTCGACCCAAGACGGGGAACCGCATAGTCCAGCGCGTCCCTGATCTCCGGACTCGTGGATCCCAGGCAGTTGACGACCGGCCGGATGCTCCGAGGGTCCTGCAATTCTGCCAGGGCCCGAATGGACGCCCCGACCACGCCGGTGTCTTCGTCGGCCAGCAACTCGATGATGTCCGGCACCATCGACACATCACCGATGTTCGCAATGCCACGCAGAGCCAGCGTGCGGACGACGGGCTGGCGGTGTGCCAGAGCCCGGCGCAACGCGGAGGCGGCAACCATCCCCATCTCGCCGAGAATGTCGGCCGCTACCTGTCGGAGTCGGTCATCGGGGCTCTCGAGTAACTGCACGACTTCAGGCAGCGCCGCCTCGCGCAGCCGCGACAGCGCCGCGGACAGGCGCTCCACGACGAGCGGCGCTGTCTCGGCGGAGAGTCGCGCAACGAGTTCAGCGACAGCGGGCCGCCCGATCGCCTGGATGCCCCGCATGCCCTCTGTCCGGACCGCCGGCGACTCGGCGAAGATCGCGTCTACGAGCGGCCTGACGGCGCGTGGCCCGCCGATGAGCGACAGCACGCGCAGTTGAGCGATGCGGGCGATGTCGCCGCCGGTCCGCGCCATCTGGCTCAGGGGATCAATGCACACTTCGCCGATGCCGACCAGTGCGTACACTACGTCTTCGCGCATCTCACCGTCGGCGGTGATGAGTCGCTGGAGCAGCACGTCCACCGCAGGCGCCCCGATCTTCGTGAGCGCGGCGATGGCGGCTTTTGACACGGACGTATCCGCGTCGTCGATAGCGCTGAGCAAGTGGGGCGTTGCCTTGGCCCAGGCCATGAGCCCCAGGGACGTCGCGGCTTCGGCCCGTACCCTGGCCTCGGAATCACGCAGACGCCCGACCAGGTGAGCGGCTGCCTTGGTGTCCCCGATGAGGCCGAGGGCGTGTGCGGAGGCTGCGCGGGCCCCGGCCGTCTTCGAGCGTAGAGCCGGGATCAACCGGTCCACGAAGGAGCCACCGGCCCTGCCGACGACAGATGCGGCAGCAAGACAGGCCGGCTCATCACCGGATAGGAGCACACTGAAAGCGGCCTCGCCGGCCGTCTCGCCCAGCAACACAAGCCCTTCCACAACCGCGTGGCGGACATCGTCATCCGTGTCGCCCAACAAGGGCGCCAAATCGTCGACGGCCTCGACGCCCGCGACGTGGACCAGAGCTGTCGCTGCGGCGCAACGCACTCCCGGCAGGTCACGGGTCAAGCATTCACGGAGCACAGGTCCGGCGGCCTCTCCCGCCGACGACATCGCCCGTAGAACTCGCTGATCCACCTCGCCGGCCTCGTCCACGAGACGCGGCACGAGCACCTCAAAGGCGTGGTCTTCCAGTTGAGCCAGGGCGCTGACCGCCGCCTCATAGACAAGCGTGTCCCCATCATGCAGGGCGTCGGCGAGCACTTCGGCGGCTTCCGCTGTCTGGTGCCAGCCGAGGGCTTCGCACGTCGCCGCACGAACCGCGGGGTCTGGGTCGGAGAGACACGCGGTCAGATCGGGCAGGAACTGCTCGCGACCCGCTCGGCCCAGGGTCTCGACCGCAGCCATCCTCACGGTCTGGTCTTCCGCGCTGAGCAGAGCAGCGATCTGAGTCAGTACCTCATCGTTCTGGAAGGCCAGCGCCGCCACATACTGTCCCCGGACCTCGGGGTCAGTCTCGAGCAGGTGAACCACCAGGCGCTCGCCGGCCTTGGGCCCGAGCGCCGCCAGAGCCTTCGCGGCTTCCGTCCGGACATCCGCGTCGGGGTCAACGACAGCGGCAACAAGGGCATCCGTCGCCTCGGGGGCCCGCAGACCCTTCAAGGCCGCCGTGGCAAGCAAGCGCTTCTGCGCCGAGGGGTCTTGAAGCATCGCCGTTGCGACCGGCAAGGCAACTTCCTTCAGTCGATGCAGAACGTCGAGCAGGGCGCGGGAATTGCGCGCTTCCGGGTCACCCAGGCGATCCATGACAACGGGCACGGCCGTCTCGCGGAAGCTGCAGATCGCTGCCAGTTTCGCATCGCGGACCTCAACGGGCTCGTCGTCGATTCCGTTGAGGAGGCCGGGAAGCGCCGGCGTGTACTGGAACCGCTGGACCGCCAGCGCAGAAGCCGCTCGCACGTCCACCTGCGGATCGTCCAGGTACTCCGTCGCGTGGGGCAGAGCGCGCTCATCACCGATGAGCACAAGCGACCGCAGGCAGGCTGCCCGGGCGATCGGTGGCCCATCTCCCAGGCCGCCGATGAGCAGGGGCACGGACGGAGCGCCGAGGGTCACCATCGCGTCGGCGGCGATGTAGCACGAGGCTTCCTCGCCGCGCTCCAGGATATCGTAGATGGCGGGAACGGCCCGCTGGCCGTACTGCGTCAGAGCCGCGATCGCGGCTTCCTGAACCTGGGCTTCGGGGTCGCAGAGCAGTTCGGCCACTCGCTGGACGGCAGCGCCGTCGCCGATCGCGGCCAATGCGCGGGCTGCGGTGGCCCGCAGTGGCGCCTCCGCGTGCTCGAGATACTCACGAAGCGCCACCTGCGCGTCGTCGCCGAGAGCCCCCAGCGTCTGGGCGGCTGTCTCGCCGATTTCCGCCTCGCCGCTCTCGCTCAGGCGGCGGACCAAGGCTTCCACACCAGCTCTGCCAAGCGTCCGCAGGCCCTCAACAGCAGCCTGCGCGACACTGTCGTCCGCGTCGTAGATTCCGCGAACCAGCAGGTCGGCCGCGCGTTTCGGCTCGAAGGCGCCAAGCGCCCGGCACGCGGCCGCCCGCATAGTGGGCTCGTCGTCGAGGAGCAGTCGGCCGACTGGATCAATGTCAACCGTGCGGGCCGCGCGCTGCAAAACCAGGAGTGCCCCCAGCCGGACGGACACATCCGCCGCGTCCAGCCCCCCCGCCGCCGCATCCACCGCTTCGTCACCGATGGCGACGCACGCATCAGCGTAACGCTCAAGTTTCGCGACGTCCGTCTCCTGCAACCGCTGCGTCAATGCATCGATGGCCACCGGGCCCAGATCGCACAGGGACTCCACAGCCGCCTGACGGACCTCCTCGGCATCGTCAGCGGCAGCATCTGTGATGGCGTCCACGAACTCCTCGGCTCGCAGAACGCCGACGGCCTTCACACCCAAACGGCGCTGGTCGGCCTCCCCGCTGCCGAGCATCATCTCGGCCATCTCAGCGGAGGCATCACCCATCGAGCGGAGGATGCGCGCGGTGCGGGACTCCGGCTCCCACTCGATAGCGTCCAGGGCCTCCAGCAGGTCGGGGACGACCGGTGCGCCGAAGCTGGTAATGGCGGCCTCTTTCGCCTCACCGGCTTCGGGCGTCTCGCCATCAAGGCCGTCGAGCAGCGCCACAACCGACTCGGCGTGCTCGAAAACTCTCATTGCCTGCGCGGCGGCAATTCGCACGTCTTCAGACGGATCGGACAGGTAGGGCGCCACGTCCAGGGCGAACAGCGGATCTCCCACCTGCACCAGCAAGTTGATGGCGATGGCACGCGGCTCGGGGCCCGCCTCGGGCAGCCCCGCGGACAGCGCGTGCCCAGCCAGATCTCCGAGACCGGACAGCACGCGAACAGCGTTGTCCTGCATCGCGCCTGCGGCTGTCCAGAAGAGCTCCGCCACAGTGTCCGCCGCCGGCTCACCGTAACGCAGCAGCGAAGCGACGACCGCCTCTGCGGCCTCCTCGTCCTCTTCGTCGAGGAGCTGGGCGAGCGTGGAGATATCCTCGGGGTCCCCGATGAGACCAAGGGTCGTCGCCGCGATCGCCCGCTGGCTCGCCGTCGGCGACTGCAGGAAGCCGCGCACGATACCCATACCCTCGGCCTCGGGCAGTTCGAGCGCCGCAGCGACGCGATCACTCAGCTTGCCGTCCTGGGTGATGAGCCGTTTGAGCAATGCCGGGTGAGAATCCGGCGCAAGCTCCTGCACGGCCGACATGGCCGCCGCAAGCGTGTCGTCCGGGCACCGCACAAGCGCCTCGGCGAGGGCCTCGGCGGCGTTCCTGTTGGCGAAACGCCTGACGGCGTGAATGGCTTCGAGACGCACCGAGGACGCCGGGTCAGCCAGGCGTCGAGCAATAACCTTGAAGTCGTCCGGGCGCGTCAGATGCCCTAGTACTTCCAGAGCGCCCACACGCATGGTGTCGGCAGCATCTTCCAGCAACTCAACGACTTTGGCGAGCACTGCGTCGCCCTGGACCCGGAGGGTCTCCACGTACAGAGCGCGCAGTTCTGCATCGTCTTCGCCCAGGTGCGGGAGAAGCGGCTCAGAGGCCGCAGGCGAAAGGGACGCCAGGGCCAGAGCCACCTCCCGGCGGACATCGAGGTCCTCGTCTCTCACGTGATCGCGAAGACGCTCGGCGGCGGCCTCGAGGCGCATGTCCTGGAGCGTGCGGGCCGCCAGCACCCGTCGCCTCGGCTCCTCATCATCCAGCAACTCGACAATGGCGTCTTCGACCAGTTCTCCGAGAGCCGCAAGGGCCTTCGCGAGGGCCGGCGATTCGCTCCACGTCGGGTCGCTCATCTTCTCGATGAGGACAGGCACCGCCGCCTCGCCGAAGGAGCACAGAGCCGCGAGCCGGGCCTCCTGACAGGCCTGAGTCTCGTCGTCAATTCCGTCCAGCAGGTTCGGCAGCGCCGCCTCGTACTCCACCTGCTGCAGCCCGCGAGCCGAGGCGATGCGGACGGCCTCGTCGCTGTCGCTGAGCCACTCCACGAACTCAAGCCCTATGTCGGGGGCGCCGATGCGCGCCAGGACCTCCACAGCCATGTGACGCCGTGGCGCCTCCAAGTCTGAGGCTGCCAGGACGAGTCTGTCGGTGGCGTCGACCCCGATCTCCGCCAGACAGTCCGCGGCCGGGTCCGGCAGCATCTCGTTGGGGTCCACAGTGAGTGCCAGCACGAGGGGCTCAACAGCAAGGCGCCCCACGGAGACCAGACCCTCGGCGGCAGCGGCGCGCACGCGATTGTCTGGGTCGGCGAGCAGGCCCGTGATCGCGGGAAGCGCCTCCACATGGCCCATCGCGACCAGCATTCGCGTCGCGACAGCGCGCGCCTCTGCCCCCGCGGTGTCGAGACACGAGGTCAGGTAGTCGGTGGCGGTGTCGCCAAAAGCCAGAAGGGCGGACACCACGCCGAAGGACGGTCCGTGCAAGGGATCGCCGAACTCCTCCACGATCCTCTCAACCGCGGGCCGCCCGGACGGGACGAGCGCCTCGATGGCGGCTGTCTGGACTTCCTCGGCGGCGTCCTGAATGCACGGGAGTACGGCCTCGGTCGCGCCAAGCTTCCCCAGCGCACAGGCCGACGCGGCCCGGACACTGGCCTCGGAGTCAAGAATGGCAACCGTCAGGCTCTCCGTCGCAGCGTCGGTGCCTATGGCCGCGAGAATCCGCGTGGCCTCTACTCGAGCAACGGTCGAATCTTCCAGCACCGCGTCGCTGACGAACGGCAGCGCTCCCAGGCCGATCTCTACGAGGAGGTCGGCGGCGGCAGCGCGCAGATCAGCGCTGTCGGCGCCAAGGCGCGCTCGCAGCAACGGCAATGCGGCGTCCTCGAATTCCAGGAGGAATGCGCGCGCCGGTTCGGCGACGACCGGGTCGCCGGCAATCAGCGAGGACACCGGCTCGGCGGCCTCCGTCGCGCGCATCTCACTCAGGATGCCGATGACGATGGCCTGGCGCGCGGGCTCGCCCTGTTCGACGATGTCCAGCATTGCGGGACGGACCAGTTCGTCCAGCCGCGCAAGGGCGCCGGCGACTGCCCGACGCATCGCGGGCTCCGGGCTCTCCATCTCGTCAAGCAGCGGGCCAACGGCCAGGGCGCCGAAGCCCACGACCACGTCCTGGGCCGCGGCGGCGACTTGCTCCTCACTCTCCGCCATGACCTCGATCAAAGACGGCAGAGCGGAGGGATTGCCCAAGCTCCCGAGCATCTCGATGGCGCGTTGCCGATCCGGGTGCTCCCGATCCAGCATGAGCTCCACGACTGGCTCCACGGCCGGCTCACCGATGACCAGCAATGCGCGCTTGGCGAGGCCGGCCTGCACCTCGTCGCCCTGGGAGAGGGCAGTGACAGCATGGGGCAAGGCTTCCGACTTGAATGCCGCGACGACGCCAAGAGCCGCCTCGTGGACATAGGGATCGCTGTCGCTCATCAGAGCGGGTAACTGGTCAGTGACCGTCTGCTCCCGCAAAGCGGTTAGACAGTTCACTGCGCCCGCGCGGACCGTTCCGTCGTGAGCATAGACGAGTTCGGCCAGGCCCTCCAGCGCCGGCTCGCCCATAGCCTCCAGGGCCTGTACCAAGTGGTCGGAGACCGCCACCTCGTGAAGCCGGGATCTGCGGATCAACGCGGACAGGGCGGTCACGCCGAAGCTGATCAGCGAGGCGGCGGCCGTGCGGCGCACCGTCTCGTCTTCGTCGGTCAATGTCTCACACAGGACCGGGACAGCGCGGGTGTCGCCAAAGCCGCCCAACACGCGCAAGGCTCGCACGCGAACCGCGACCCCGGCGTCCCTGGCCGCCGCGATCAACGGCAGTATGGCTTCCGGGTCGCCGATCCGGACCAACGCGTCGATGGCCCCGATCTGCGCAACGGGGTCATCGGACGCAAGCACGCCGACAAGCGGGTCGACGGAGAGCGGCCCGAGCTCGACGCACAACTCCTGGGAAGCGCCGCGCAGGCCGTCGTCGTCAGCGCCGAGGCACTCCATCAGCTTGGGCAGGCACAACTGCGGCAAAGCGATCACGAAGCGCCGGGCGGCCCCGTTTACCGGAGCGGGAGCGGTGAGCAGGTCGATGGTGGCGGCGACTGCGTCGTGCGCAGCGAGACGCTGGAGCACACCGATGGCTTCCGCCTGGCTCTCGAGATCGGCATCCGCCAGCAGCGCCACGAGGGGCGCCACGCAGACGTCACCCATCTCGGCAAGCACATTCGCTGCCGCGGCACGGATATCCAACGCCGGCGCGTTCAGGCGATCGATCAGTGGCTGTACGGCGCGCTCGCCGTAAGCCTGCATGGCCTCGCGGGCCAGTTGAGAGACGCCCGCATGCTCGTCCACCATCGCCTCGATCAGTGGCGTGATCGAGCTGTCGTGGGAGATATGCGCCAAGCCCTGGACCACGGTCATGCGCACAGCAGGCACGGCGTCCGAAAGTCCGCCAGAGAGTCCTTCCAGAGCCGCCGGCGACGCGATTCGAGCCAAGCACTCGGCCGCCGTGCAACGCGTGTAGGGCTGCTCGCCCGTGCCGAGGACCGCCGTGACCGGAGCCACTGCCGCCTCGCCGAACTCCGCGGCCGCGGCGACACCGATGCTCCGAACATCCGGGCTCTCGGCGCCGAGAAGGTCGAGGACACCGGGCAATGCGGCTTGGCCGATTTCGACCGCCACACTCAACGCTTCGGCGCGCAGAATCTCGTCGCCCTCGACGAGAGCGGAGACAAGAGATTCCACCGATGCGCGCCCGAAGCTGACGATGGCCGCTCGGGCAGCCTGTGCCACTGTCTGTTCTCCGTCGGACAACAGGGCGACGATCTGAGGAATCTGCGCGTCCATGTCGAGCTCGCGCAGGACATTGACGGCACCGGCCCGAAGTTGCGGCCGTTCGGAGCCGAGGAAGGCCGGTACGAGGCCGATGCAGCCGGCCCCCATCTCGCGAAGGACTGCTGCAAGCGCACTGAGGTCCTGGTCTTCGTGCGCCTGGTACGACCCCAGCAAAGCGGCGATGGCAGCTTCACGGAATCCGGCCAGGGCCTGGGCGGCCGCCGTCACAACTTCGGCCGAGAGATCCCGCGTGCAGAGGACCAGTTGGTCAACAGCCCGAACGTCACCGATTCTGCCGAGGGCCGTCGAGCAGGCTACTCGCACGCCGGGCTCAACATCGTTAAGCGTCTCAGTGAGCCGCTGCACAGCGTCCGTCGAGCCCAGACGACCAAGCACCTGGGCCGCGCACACACGGGCATGGGCGGCATCGGACCGCAGCACCTCAATGGTGGGGGCGACCGCCACATCCCCGGCGCGGACGGCGACGTCCGCCGCCGCCTGGCGCTCCACCGCGTCCTCGCCGGCGAGCAGCGCCATCACGGGCGACATTGCCGTTGCGCCGAAGGACAGCAGAAGGTCCGAGGCCTGCGAGACCAACGCGTCGTCCTTCAAGCATGCCGCCACAGCAGTCAGACATTGCGGGTCATGAATGCGTCGCAAGGCCTCCAGAGCGGCGCTCTGGCGCCCAGTGTCGTACTCACCAAGCACATCGCATACGCGCGCGGTGGCGACTTCACCGAGGTCGGCAAGGGTCTGCGTAACCACTTCGACCGCAGAGCCGGACGCGTCGGT
>JALGSS010000462.1 GCA_029821745.1 Candidatus Zipacnadia bacterium | reverse complement strand
GCCTCCTCCAGCCGGTATCCCAAAAGCATACCCGCCACGGAGGCTACTGCGGTGGGTCCCTTTTACGTGCTCATTTCCCCCCTCAGGTGGGTCCATTTTGCTTGCCGATTACCAGAATCGGTCTGCAAACAGCCAACAGCAGGCGCAGTAACGTGGATGTCCCGGTCAAGACGCCCATCCATGTCTCTCCGTTGCTGGCGGAAGGGATGATCCTACACGGAGACCAGTCGCTTGATCAGGATCGACGTAACTCCAGTGATACCAACGCGGACGGAGTTCTCGGTAGGGACACCTCTCGGAGGCTGACGGACCTCGCGGGAGGGGCCCCTCCGGCCGCAGTACTCAAGGGCCGCCGTCCTGCATGAGGCCATAGCGTGCAAGTGCCGTGCGCAGCAGTCGGTCGATCATCTCCGCGTAGGCCCAGCCGAGTGTCTTGGCGGCGTCGTAGTACGACCCATCGGGGTGAATGGCGGCCATGGAGTTGAGTTCCAGGATCCACGGCCGGCCGCTGTCGTCGATGCGGAAGTCCACGCGGCCGCAGTCGCAGCAGCCGAGCGTCCGGAACGTGCGGACGGCCAGGTCCTGCACGGTCCTCGTCAGATCAGTGGGCAGGTCGGCGGGGCAGATGTGGCCGACGGTGCGGTTCCGCTTGGCCTCGCAGGTGGCCATCCGATCCCGCCCGGCGGCCGCACCGAAATCGATCTCCAGCACGGGCAGCGGCATGACGGGGGCATTGCCGATAAGCCCGCAGTTGACCTCGCGCCCGTCGATGAACGCCTCTGCCAGGGCCGGCTGTTTGAAGTCGCTCACGATGGCTGACACCGCATCGTCGAGTTCGCGCGGGTTGTCCGCGATTCGCAGGCCGAAACTCGTCGATTCGAACTGCGGCTTGACCACCAGGGGATACTCAAGGCCCTCGTCGAGGCGATCCCCCGGCGCGGTCAGCAACTGAAACGGCGGCGTGGGCAGGCCCGCCCGTTCGATGAGCACCTTCGTCAGGTACTTGTCCAGGGAGATCGTGTGCGACCTCGGCCCCGAGCAGAGGTACGGCAGGCCGAGCATCTCCAGGAGCGCCGGCAGATGCGTGTAGCGGCATTCGCCCTGGATGCCGTAGGCGAGGTTGAAGACGAAGACATCGTCCGGAAAGGCGCCGTCGGGCACGGCGTAGGCGCGCTCGAGCCGCTCGATCAGCGTGGCATCCCCCTCGAGAATGGCGACGTCGTGTCCGCCGACGGCGAGGGCATCGCGAGCGGCCTCGATGTCGGATTCGCGGTAGAACTCGCGGTTCTGCCGGCCCAAGCGCCGCAGCACCTTGGCCTGCGGCGTGTTCCTGATGATGGCGACCTTCACGCGCCTTCCCCCAACGCCGCGAGCACCGCGGCGACGAGCAGCGCGCGCTCAAAGAGCGTCTCCAGGATGAGGTATTCCTTCGGCGTGTGTTCTTCGAAGCCGGCGGGGCCCAGCCCGTCGAGGCACGGGACGCCGGCGGCTCCGAACCAGTTGGAATCGGCCGTACCGAACCGGGGGACGCCGGTGATGGTCTGGTCGAGCCTCGAGGCGACGGCGGTCACCAGTTCCAGCAGTTCGTGGTTCGTGCCGTCGTCACGCCACGGGGGACGGAAACTCGTCAGCGTCAGTTCGGCGGTGCAGCCGTGGACGTGCTCCTCGGCGACGATGGTCTCGACGGCGTCGCGTATGGGCTGCTCCTGCTCGGGCAGGGGATAGCGGACGTCCAGCAAGGCACGGGCGTCGGCGGCCACCGTGTTGCTGGCGATTCCGCCAAAGGCCCGGCCGACGTTGAATGACGCCCCCTCAAATCGATCGTTCAGCGCTTCGAGCGCGATGATCGTGTGCGAGACGGCGAGAAGTGCGGACGACTTCGGGCCGACGTATTCGCCTGCGTGTCGCGCGACCCCCGACACGTCGATGCGATAGGACAGTTTGGCGCGGCGGCCCGTGATCACCTCGCCGTTCGGCCCGCTGCACTCGGCAAACAACGCCGCCCGGGCCGTCTTGGCACACTCCTGGAACATGTCTCTGGAGGTCGGTGCGCCGCGCTCTTCGTCGCTGTTGAGCATGACGACGATGGGGCAGGCCTCCAGCAGCCCCGACTGCGCCAGGCAGTCCAGGGCCGCCAGGAGGACGACCACGCCGCCCTTCATGTCCGACACGCCCGGCCCGACGGCCCGCTCACCTTCGATGTGGAACTCGGGCAGGCTGGCGTAGTCGGTGTAGGTGGTGTCGAGGTGCCCGCCGAGGACCACCGGGGCTCCGCCGACGCCGTTGCGGGCGACGAGGTGCGGGGCGAAATCACCGCCACTGACTGTCTCGGTTGTGAACCCAAGCGAACGGAGTTCGTCAGCGACGATGTTCTGCGCCGCGATGACGCCGTCGATCATCTCGGTCCCGCACTCGATGTTGCAGAGCGCTTCAAGGACGCCGAGCCATTTCTCGCGGGTGGCGTCCAGGCGCGCTCTGAAGCCATCAGCGAGTTCAGCAGTCGTCACCCTGAGCCCTCCGCAGCGTCCGCGTCGCGCTTCGCGTCGTCGTAGTCCACGATGTAGCCCTGCCAGGAGCGGAACCGCGCCTTGCCGTCCGCGTTGATGTTGACGAGGTACTGCGGCATCACGGGCGTCTTGCCGCGTCCGTTGGGCAGCGTGCAGATGTAGGTCGGCACGGCCAGGCCCGACGTGTAGTTGCGCAGGTACTCCATGATGTTGAGGCCGTCCTCGATGGACGCGCGGAAATGCCCGATCCCCTCCAGTTTCTTACAGTTGAAGATGTAGTAGGGGCGGATCTTCACGCGGAGGCAGTCCTGCATCAGTTTCTTCATGACGTGGCGGTCGGCGTTGATGCCTCGCAGGAGGACGGCCTGGTTGCCGAGCAAGACGCCGGCGCGGGTGAGTTTGTCGGCGGCGCGGCGCACGTCCTCGGTGACCTCCTTCGGATGGTTCAACTGCGTGTTGAGGTACAGGGGGCCGTGACGCGCCAGCATCTCGCAGAGGCCGTCGGTCACACGCATGGGCAGCACCGCCAGCGTCCGCGTGCCGAGCCGCTTGATCTCCACGTGCGGTATCTCGTCGAGTTCGGTCAGGATCCAGTCGATCCGTTCGTCGGAGAGGCTGAAGGCATCGCCGCCGGTGATGAGGACGTCGCGGATCTCCGGGTGCTCGCGAATGTAATCAAGCGCCTGCGCCACGTCCTTCCTGGCATAGATGACGTTCTCGTGCCCGATGTGACGCCGTCTCAGGCAATGGCGGCAGAACATCGTGCAGGCGTTGGTCACGTTGATGACGAGGCGGTCGGGGTACAGCCGCGTGATCAGCGGCGCCGGTGAGTTGTAGATGACGGTCTCCGGATCGCTCTCGACGGTCTGATCCTGGACCTCGAGGATCGACGGAATCGCCTGCATCCGGATCGGGCACGTCCGGTCCGTTCGATCCGTCAGACTGGCGAAGTACGGCGAGATACCCCATCTATACCTCGCCTCGACGGCACGGATCTGGTCCTGTTCGGCGTCGGACAATTCGACGATCTGCGCGAGCGTCTCGACGTCCGTGATGGTGTGGCGGACGTGCCATCGCCAGTCCTGCCAGTCGTCCTCCGTGCCGCCGAGCACATCGAGAACACGGCGACGGCTCTGAGCGTACTGTTCCGCGAGGTTGAGCCCGCACGGGATTCTCTCCCGCGCCTCGAGGTAGTCCGCGATATCTGCGGTGTACGACTCGCATCGTTCCAGCGCCACCTGCCGCTGGTCGTCCGTCACGTGAAGCAGGGACTTCTCAACGGGCACGAACTTCGACTCCGCCTGCGATTCCTCAGTCGACATTCTTGATCGCTCCTCTGAACCGGGATTCTTCATGACCCCGGTGGGTAGAGGATAGGCATGGGGGCGCGGGCGTCAAGATCGAAAAGCCGGGGAAACGAGGATGGTGGCGCACGGTGGGGTGAGACCTCCTGTCCCTACCGAAGACTCCATCCGCCCCATGTGAAAGGGGCCGCGATCCGCATCTGGCCACCTGCTCCCGTCTGACCCGGGTCGGGCGGACGTCGTGATCGTCGTCGTCCGCCAACTTGTCCAGGAGGAACGATTTCGGTGCAGCGTTCCGGCTCGTGCAACCACACCCATCGAATCCTCTGAAGCCGATCTCGGACGTCACGCCGCCCGCGTGTACCGATGATGAAGCCCACCCGGCTCCCGAGCACCACTCGGAGAAAACGCGCATATCACCGTCAAGACGCCCATCCATGGCCCTCCCTGATCAACGGGACCGGCGATCTTATCCCTCGATCAAGTGGTTGGCCAGAATCAACGTAACTTCGGCTCCTCTCCGAAACGTGTACCGCTCCCGTCGCTTTGGCACCGCGACCGGAACTCGTCTGGATTTATCGCTTCACGGCCAACGGCACGGTGGGTATGCTGCGGGCGCCG
>JALGSS010000461.1 GCA_029821745.1 Candidatus Zipacnadia bacterium | reverse complement strand
AGAAGCGCCCCGAGGGCACCGAGAACCCCGATATGCCCACCGGGATGGTCGAGGTGCGTGTCGCGGAGGCCGAGGTTCTCAACGCCGCCGACACGCCGCCCTTCTCGATCACCGACCAGACCGAGACGGACGAGCTCGTGCGCATGAAGTACCGGTACATCGACCTGCGCAGCGACCGCATGCAGCGCAACATGGCAATCCGCGCCACGGCGAACCGGGCGACCCACGAGTACCTGGACAGCAACGACTTCATGGAGATCGAGACGCCGCTGTTGTTCTGCCCGACTCCGGAAGGCGCGCGCGACTATCTCGTGCCGAGCCGCGTGAACCCGGGGCGGTTCTATGCCCTGCCCCAGTCGCCGCAGATCCTGAAGCAGCTCCTGATGGTCGGCGGGATGGACCGCTACTATCAGATCGCCCGGTGCTTGCGCGACGAAGACCTGCGAGCCGACCGCCAGCCCGAGTTCACTCAAATCGACATCGAGATGTCCTTCGTCGAGCAGGACGACGTGATGGCGATCACCGAGGGCCTGTTCGCGGCCATCTTCCGCGCCACCATCGGCGTGGAGATCGAGATGCCCTTCCCGCGCCTCACGTACGCCGAGAGCATGGCGCGGTTCGGCACGGACAAGCCCGATCTGCGCTTCGGCATGGAGTTCGTGGACCTCAGCGAGATCGTCAAGGACGCGGATTTCAAGGTCTTCCGCAGCGTCGTCAGCACAGGCGGTCAGGTGAAGGGCATCTGCGCCAAGGGCTGCGGCGAGTACCCCCGCGCCCAACTCGACAAGCTGACGGAGTTCGCTCAGGCTCACAAGGCCAAGGGCCTCGCCTGGATGCGCGTGGTGGAGGGTGGCGTCGATTCGCCCATCGCCAAGTTCTTCAGCGAGGAGCAGATCGGCCGGATGACCTCTGCGTTCGGGGCAGAGCCCGGAGACCTGCTTCTCATGGTCGCCGACAGCCCGGAAGTCGTGGCTGAGGCCCTGGACTGGATTCGCCGCGAGATGGCCCGCCGTGAAGAACTCATCAAAGAGGGCGACTTCAAGTTCGCGTGGATCACCGAGTTCCCGATGTTCGAGTGGGACGAGGATGAGAAGCGCTGGCAGGCCATGCATCACCCGTTCACGATGCCCCACCCCGAGGACTGGGACAAGCTCGAGACCGACCCGGGCGCCGTGCGCGCTGTGGCGTATGACGTGGCGCTGAACGGGAACGAGGTCGCGGGCGGAAGCGTGAGAATCCATCGCCCGGATATCCAACAGAGGGCATTCAGGGCAATGGGCATCTCGGAGGAAGATCAGCAGGAGAAGTTCGGTTTCCTGCTTGAGGCGTTCAGGTACGGCGCGCCCCCGCACGGGGGCATTGCTTACGGGATGGACCGGCTTGTCGCGATGCTTTGCGGCGAAGACAGCATCCGGGAAGTGATCGCCTTCCCGAAGACACAGCGCGCCCAGTGTCTGATGTCGGGAGCGCCCAGTGATGCGGAACAGCGTCAGTTGCAGGAACTGCACGTCAAGCTGGACCTGCCGCCAAGCATCTGACCGGACGGATTAGAGAACAGAGACGGCGTCCAGAAGCCACAAAGAGAGAGCCGCAGGCGGAATCGCTCGCCTGCGGCTTCCTACGTCATGTCACGGCTTCAGGGAGGCCTACACAAAGTGGGCCCCGCATCGATATGCTCATCTTTGGGTTTTTGAGCCCGGTTACTAGCGCACTACCGTGCGATTTCACCGAGCCCGCAGTGTGCGACTAAACCTGATCGCCCAAGAGTGGCCATATCTTTGCGAGGCCCGTGCCCAAGCGACGCTCTTCCTGTTGAGCTACTACCAGCTACTCACCTTTAGCTTTCGCCGGCGTCCCGCATCGAAGCGGGAACCTCCGCCTGAACACTAGCAGTCTACCCCCGCTGGCGAGGTCCCCAAACACTGCGCCGGAAACGTTAGTTTGTCTTGAGCTTCCCGATCGCCAGCCGGGGTCTGTCCCCCATCGTCATCGCCGCGTGACCGTAGAACGGGTACACGCTCCACTCGACGCATGGCACGACGTCGGGCCTGCCATCGCCGCTGAAGTCGCCCACCCATGGGTGGGGTCCGTGCGAAGTAACGTGGATCGGCTTCCCGAAGCAGCAGAGGGTCACGGGGGCCTCGAACACGGGCTCTGTCGCCGTGCCGCAGTTGCGCAACAGGTAGATACTCCCCTTCGCGGGCGTCTGCCCGGCGCAACTGTAGACGATGTCCGTCAGGCCATCGCCGTCCCAATCCACGCACCGGAAGGACTCCGTCCAGTGTGCGGCACGCGCGACCAGCACGTCGTCGATCAGCCGACCGTCAGCCAGCTTGAGTGGCGCATCCTTACGCAGCCGTAGATTGCCCTCACCATCGCGGTACTGAACGAAGAGCGTGAGCTTGCGTGTGTGCCCATCGTGGGTCACCATGTCCATCAGCCCGTCGCCGTTGAGGTCCGCGAAGCCGGCTCCCGTGCGCCAAAAGAAGGGCTGGTCCTCCTGGTATGGGTACGGGTTGTTGGGGACGGCCTTATCGGCGGACAGTGCGGCGGACCTCGCGCGGCTCTCAGCGCTGTCCGGATACCCGTCGCAGATGATCTGCCGTCGCTCCCCGAACTTCGGCTCCTCTCGCGTGCCGATGTTCTTGTACCAGAAGATGCGATCTGTCTCGTTGGGGACGATGAGGTCCGGCAAGCCGTCGTCGTCCCAGTCCACGAACACCGGGTATGGGTATCCCATGTTGTGCCAGTGTTCCCCGCCGAAGATGTCATCCCGGAGGAGCCGTATCGGCTCGCCTGCCGCCTCGATGACCTTGGCCTCTGCGAAGACCGGGCGCTCCCGGGTTCCCTCGTTGATCACGATTCGCGGCCACCCATAGCCGCCGCCGACCAACAGGTCGAGATCGCCGTCGCCGTCCCAATCACAGCCACAGGGCCAGGCCTGGTCACTCAAAGACAGCACGGCGGAGATGGACTCCGCCCGCCCGAACTTGCGGAAACGTGGCTCGCCGCCGGACTGTGTCTGCTCGTAGAAGGAAACCTGCTGGTAGACCTCGTGCCCGACCAGCAGTCCCCGGCGCGGCCCATCCGGCACGATCCCCAGGTAGTTGCACCAGAAGTCATCGATCTCCTCAAGCACCTGTGGCGGGCCGAAGGTCGGCGGATCGCCCCCAAGGTTCCTGCGCCAGGCGACACGCTTGGCCCGGGGCTCCCCGACAGGCCCGTCGATCAGACACACTGCGTCCGGCAGTCCGTCGCCATCGACATCGTAGAAGCACGCGTCGGAACCACAGTCGAGGGTTACCGGGGCAGCCGGCGCCGGCGGCCACCCGTCCTCGTTCATGTTCCGCAGGTAGGTGTTCCCGACCACAACATCCAGTGCGCCGTCGCCGTCCAGGTCGACCACGCGACACGGTCCCCACTGGGAGGTCCCTCGCGGCAGCTTCCCCTCGGCGACGAAGATCGGCATCCCGCCGTCATCGCGCTCCCCGGAGTTCAGGAACAGGTACAGGTTGTTGTCCCCGCTGGGCGAGTAGACGATGTCGGGCAGACCGTCGCCATTGAGGTCAACGATGTCCGCGTGCATGTAGATTCGGCTGGGGGTCTTGTAGTCCCGCGACCCGGCCTCCTCGACGTACCGAAGCCGCACCGGGTCGCCGAACTCAAAGGCATCGTCGTCCCCCACGCGCGGGAAGCAGAAGATCGAGTCCCACGGACAGCCGGGCTCATGGGCGTAGTTCCAGCAGCCTACGAGGTCCAACTTGCCGTCTCCCGTGAGGTCTACGAGTCGGCTCAGGTAGATGAGCGAGATCGGGCGAGGCACACCCGCGTTGTAGCGCAGGAGGTCACCCGTTCCGATGGGAGGCGTGTAGGCGGCCGGCCTGAGGGCAGGCCGAGTGTCCGCTGTTGAGAAGCGGATCTCATAGGCTTTGTGCTCCGGGTCCTGCGCGACCCACTGCACGCGACCCCGGTTCCCATGACCGAAGTCGGGAGAGAGAGCGTGGGGCACGACGTCGCCCGTAGCCTGGTTGATCACCATGATGGAGTTCGCATCCAGGACGCCGGTCAGCCCGGCGTCTGTAAGCAGCGCGTCGAAGTCGATCACTGGGTCGATGGGCACATTGGGGCACGGCAACTCGGACTCAACGGTCACCGGGAGCTTCAGAACCATGTCGCCGTTGGCCTCCCACAAGAAGACCGGCGCGACCAGGCAAAGCCCGATCGCGCCGATCATGAGGGTCACTGCCGTCCAATGCGCGCCACGACGGGGCTGCGCACGCGTCTCGATCATCAATCCCACTCCAGGATGTCCAGGCCCTCGTCCGTGACCTTGAAGCGCTTGATCCGCACGGCGCTGCCGCCGCCCTCCTCGTAGTAGACAACCATGATGGTCCCGTCCTTCAACTCCACCGTGGCGGGGTACGCTCCGCCGAC
>JALGSS010000460.1 GCA_029821745.1 Candidatus Zipacnadia bacterium | reverse complement strand
AGAATCGAGCGCATCGCGGTATTGCTCATCCCTCGCAGCAACCGCAAGCCCACGCGAATGTTGCCGTCCTCTACGGAGAAGACATCTTCGCTGTGATTCACGCACGGGGGCAGAATGCGACATCCTAATCGTTTCGCTTCCTCCGCCACCGTGCGCGGCGCATAGAACCCCATCGGCTGCGCGGACAGAATCCCCGCGAGAAACTCCGCCGGGTAATGCGCCTTCAGCCACGCGGTCTGATACGCGATCTTCCCGAAGCACGCCGCATGGGCCTTGCAGAATCCATACGCGGCAAAGCCCGACACCATCCGGAAAATCTCCTCGACCGCCTCGCGTGGCACCCCGCGCTCAACAGCCCGCTCGATGAAGGTCTCCCCCAGGTCCATCATCTCTTCCCGCGAGCGATCCGAGGTCATCAGCCGCCGCAACTGATCCGCTTCGCCCAGGGAGAATCCCGCGATGGCCGCAGCGATTTCCAGCACCTGCTCCTGGTAGATCAGCACCCCGTAGGTGCGCTTCATGATCGGCTCCAGCGCCGGGTGCACGAAAGTGACCGGCTCCAGACCATGCTTGCGTTGCAGATACGGGGTGATCATGTCCGACTGCACAGGCCCGGGGCGGAACAGGGAGATGTTCGCAATCACTTCCTCAAACTCGCGCGGCTGAGCGCGGCCCAGCAGATTGCGCTGGCCGGGGCTCTCAAGCTGAAACAGCCCGAGAGTATGCGTCGAGCGCAGCAACTCGAAGGTCCTTTCATCGTCCAGCGGGATGCGCTCCAGGTCGATGCGTTCCCCGGTGCGTCTCTCGACCAGCCGCAGGCAGTCGCTCACCGCCGTGTGGATTCTCAGGCCCAGGATGTCCATCTTCACCAGGCCCAGGGCCTCAACATCGTCCTTGTCGAACTCGCAGATGACGATGCCCTTACTCGCCGGCGCCAGGGAGACCATATCCGTGAGCGGCTGGACGCCAATCAGCAGCCCTCCCACGTGAACGCTGAGATGCCGCGGAAAGCCACTGATCTTCTCGCACAGCTCCAGCAGCAATGACTTGTCACTCAGGTCAATGTCGGCGTCGCGCACTTCAGGCAGGCGCTCCGCGGCATCGGAGATCTCCGACGCGCGCACGTGGGGCAGCGTTTCGGCAATCTTCCCCAACTCCCGCTCCTGCATCCCCAGAGCTTTCCCCACCTCCCGCACTGCCGACCGGGCCCGGAAGGTGTTCACGGTGCATACTGCGGCTACCCGGGCATCTCCGTAACGCCGGTAGATATATGCCGTGACCTCATCGCGCCGCCGCGAGTCGAAGTCCACGTCAATGTCCGGCATCTGACGCCGGTGAGGATTCAGGAAGCGCTCGAACAACAGCTCATGCTCCAGCGGATCGACCGAGGTGATGTTCAGCAGGTAGCTGATGATCGAGTCCCCGGCGGAGCCTCGACCGGTGGTCCGGATTCCCCGCGATCGCGCGAACCGGCAGATGTCCCACACGATGAGAAAATAATCGCAGAATCCCTGGTCATTGATGACTGTCAACTCATGCTCGATCCGCCCGCGTACCCGCTCATCGACCGCGGGATATAACTGCGCCGCCCGGAAGTAACACAGCCGCCGCAGGTACTCCGAGGTGCTCTCGCTGTTCTTAGGCCCGGGCCAGTCCATATCCCCCGCGAGTTCCCGCGCCACGTCGTCCACCGTCTCAGGCATTCTCGCCATGACCGACGGCGAGCCGGCAGCATTGCCGTTCGGAGATGGATGGGCTTCATCTCGCTTCCCCAGGCTCTCCAAGTCGAACCGTGGGAAGTGGAAGGTGTCCAGGTCCAGCGTCCACTCGCACCGCTCAGCAATCTGCACTGTATTGCGAATCGCCTCGGGTTGATCGGCGAACAGCGCGCTCATCATGTCGCCGGACTTCAGATCGTACTCCGCGTTGACCTTGCGGTCCGGATGATACTCGCCCACTGTCTGGATGGCGCCCATGCACACCAGAAGGTCCTGCGCCCGGGCCATTGCGCGGCTCACATAGTGGACATTGTTTCCGGCGACGATGGGCAGTCTCATGTGGTCGGCGAAATTCGCCAGCCGATATCGTAGACTGCCGTCCGGCGGCGGGAGCCGGTGATTGTGCAGCTCGATATACAGGTTGCCGTCCCCGAGCACCTGTCGGTAGTAGTCGGCGACGTTTTGGGCCTCTCGCCACTGCCCCGCATCCACACGCCGCGGCAGTTCCCCCTTCTCACACCCGGAGAGACAAATCAGGTGCGAGGCGTGGGCGCGCAAATGTTCCTGGGACAGCACCGGCTTGCGGCGGTCAACTTTCGCGAACTCATCGGAGAACGGGCCCGAGTGCTGGGCCTTCCCCAGACGCGCGCAGGTGACCAGCCGGCACAGATTGCTGTAGCCCTCGTTGTCCTGCGCAAGCAACACCAGGTGAGCATACCGGGTGTAGTCAACCGTCGTATCCGCCCGAGCGCGTCCGGAGTGCTCCGGACCACTTTGACCGGGGGCGTGGAAGGCGGGTAGGGGCGCGGGACCGACCAACTCCACAGTGAACTCGACCCCGATGATCGGCTTGATCTGCGCAGTCCGAGCCGCCTGGTAGAAGCGCACCGCACCGGCAAGGGTATTGTGGTCCGTCACCGCCACGGCGTTCATCCCCAGTTGGGCGGCACGGCGACACAACTCTTGCGGCGGCGCGGCGCCGTCCAAAAGCGAGAAGTAGGAATGCACATGAAGATGCGTAAAGGGAGTCATAGCAATGTCCCAACCGTCCACGCGCGTTAGAAAGCGCCTGGTGACGGGTGGCTCTCAGTCCTGCAACTCGTATAGCGTCCAGGCTCCCGACTGCATGTCATGGCACAGATCCATCGCCAATCCCTGAGGGGTAATGGCGCGAAAGTAGTGCCTCTCGCCTTCTCCATCCCACCAGCGCCCGAGAATCCGCCACTCACCACCAATGGCCTGCACCCGGTAGTCGCGGCCCCGCCAGGTGAATTGAGTCGGGATGTGGTTGCGGTCAAACAGGGATGGACTGCGTCTGAGGGTAATCGGCTCGTTGATGCGTTTACTCACGATACTCGCCCCGGTGACTTATAAAACAAATGTTCGATAGCACAAAGAAAAAAGAATGCCGGCTGCCCAGCGCCGACATTCATAGTATATCAAATGTTTGTTCTATAGTCAATACTTGCTACTGTGGCGCCAACTCCCCGTAGATCGTCGCTTTCGGGATCATCACACCGTTGTCATACGTGCCGATGGCGACATGCCCACCCGCGATGGGCTCGGGGTCTTCGTACCGCAACAGCTCAGCGCCTTCCCACTCCAAAGAGACCACATTCCCCCGCTTCACTGCGCTCGCAAAGCTCCAGTCATTGTGCAGCCCGCCCTGCGGCATGCCCCATTTCATCTCCGCGACCGTCTTGCCGTTCTTCACGATGGCCGTCCAGTTCTTACCCCTGCCGCCGAGGATAAACCTGTACCCGCTCTCGATGTCGCCGACCTTCGCGCACAATGCCATGCGCACATCCCGCAGGACTTCCTGCTTCCTCTTAGTCCCCGGGATGTCCACCATCTTCGCGCCGACGAACATGTCCAGACGATGGTCGCCGACGAAGACTTCCTTGTTCGTGGTCCAGGCATCCTTCTGGTCCCAGCCCGCGAACCAAGTCCAACCCGGGCTGCAGGACCAGCGACTCGCCACTTCCCACGTCCCGCACTCGCGTATCCACTCCGTCGCAGCCTTGCCGAAGGTATACACACGCACATGCGGGCTCTCGATGCGCGTATCGTCGGGGTGCAATCTCGACCCGTCCAGTTTGATTCCGACCCGTCGCACATCCAGCCGCTCGGGGTCCGTGTAAGTCAGCGCGGGTTCCCCATCGATCCGCACGGCCAACGCGCCATTGGTCCGCGCCAGTTCCGCCGTGAAGCTCGCGCGCGTTGTAAGCATCCGGCTGGTCGCTTCAGCCACTACCTGCCCTTTACGCAGAAGCGCCACCTGCATGTCCCTCGCGTCCCAGACCCGTGTGATGCGTCCCTCGTACCCGCTCGCAGGATCCGCGCCGTCACCCAGGAGGAAGGAAGCCACGGTCGTGTTGTTGCCCAGTTGCTGCCGCACCCCGGCCTTTACAACAACGTCTCCCACATACTCCCCGCGATTCCAATACAGGTCTAGATCGTCTGGGTCCGCGAAGAAGGCGTTGGCCTTCCCAGCCCATGTGCTGCGGTCGATGATCCCCGCGAAGCTCGGCGTCAAGTCCTCCACGAGTTGACGCTCGCGCGCCACAGGCAGCGCCCCCAGATCGCTGAACAGCGCCTCGCCGTTCCGCGCCCACATGCCGATGCGTCCCCACCGCGGCCCCTCGTCCATGACATCGAAGACCTTCTCGCCGTCCACCCACACACGCATATGCGCGTCAGCCACGGTGGCGCGGATCT